>JBGSMY010000334.1:0-14212 GCA_041739975.1 Pirellulaceae bacterium | reverse complement strand
CTGGGGACAACAAGAATCCAAACAGGAGTCTGTCAGCAATCAACCCAAAGTCAAACCACTGTTGCGACCGGAAATGAAGCAGTTGTTAGAGCAACTCAAATCGCGAAAGCCGCGGTTGCCATTGCCGACCGCCGTCGAAGGGCAATCGTCCGTCAATAACGGCCGAATGCGGTCCCTCTATTTGCCCGAGTCCTGGACCGGTGGACCTCGACCCGCCAGCAATAACAACCGCTCAGAAAATAGCGCGGCCGGAAATAACGCAGCGGGAAATAATTCGACCGGAAATAACGCTGCCGGAAATTCCAATCGACCTAGTCGCAACGCCGATCCGCAAATGACCTTGGATAATACGTTCAAAGTCCGCCTGTTTTGGATCGTCTCTCGAGTCAATAACTGCCACTACTGCTTGGGACACCAAGAATTAAAGTTAACTCGCGCCGGAATGGCCGAAGATGAAATCGCTGCACTCGATTCTAACTGGGAGGCGTTTCCGGAAAACGAACAAGCCGCTTTTGCGTTCACTCGAAAACTAACGTTGCAACCGCATTTGATTGGTGATGCCGATATTGAGTCGTTGAAAAAGTTTTACAACGATCAGCAAATTCTCGAAATCGTGCAAACCGTAGCCGGCTATAATTCGACCAATCGCTGGACCGATGCTTTGGGTATTCCTCAAGACCAAGCGTTCGGCGGTGAAGAAGCCAAATTATTGACGGAAACCTCGGCGCCATTTCAAAATCGCGAATCAACCATTGTCGTTCGTTCCGAACCCGAACGGCCCGCACTGGAATCCGCCGAACAAGTCTTAGAAAACCTCAAAAAATGCGCTGCGCGCTCGCCTCGCGTAACGATCGGCACCATCGACCAATTGGACGAATCGCTGCGGACTCAAGTTGAGGATTTGGGTACTGTAAATTACGCCGCGGCCTTGTCTGTGTTTCCATCGACGGCCGCTCGGCAAATCAAGATGCTAAGTGGCATCGTCAATGAAGGCCGAACGCCAAACCAATTAAAAGCTCTGGTGTTTTGGACGGTCGCCCGTGAGAACCGTGGGTGGTATCTCATGGGACATGCACGGCGTTGGCTCGAGGCCGAAGGAATTTCGTCACAGCAGCTGTTTCAAATGGAACAACAAGGATTTCCCGAGACCAAGCAGAAATTAGCAATCCAATTCGCTAAAAAACTGACCACCCATTCGCGTGAAATCACCGACCAGGATATCGCCAGCTTGCGAGAACATTTCAGCGATCATGAAGTGGCGGAATTGGTCCAACTGGTTTGTTTTGCCAATGCGTTTAGCCATTTTGCCGAGTCGATCAACTTGCCATTGGAACAATAACTCTATCCGAGCTTTACGGTTATTATTGGTTTCGACGGACGGCGATGGGCAAGGCGTTCGCCTCAAACCGTGCGGAAAACCGAAACAAATACGAAGGGCGTTGGCAACAACGCCCTTCTTTTTCTTTTTTAGGTTCGATGATGTTGCTTGCCAATTGACCGCGAACATGGCAGACTGAGCGACGTTAGGTGACCGCGTGCTATAGCTGTGCCAATCGTGTAACGACGACACGTTGTGCCCCCAGCGAATCAACCTGGGGAAGTCTGAAATGCCGATGGATTGAACGGAAAATCCGTAAAGTCGACATCCGACTTTGGACTATTAGAAATCGACCAGAGAAAGAACCTAGAATGGCAACTCCTCAGCCGCCAGACAAGAAAGAGTCCGACGTTGATGATCGCGCCCCGATGGCTAAAGCGATGGACTGGGTTTCGCGGATCATCTCTGCCAGTTTAATGATGGTCCTGCCGTGTGTATTAGGTTATTTCGTCGACCAATGGCTTGGGACGTGGATTTTATTCACACTGCTGGGTTTGGCCCTGGGTATGACTGGCGGCATGATGCAGCTATTCAAATTGGCACAGTTGTCATCCCGCGAGACGAGGTAAAGATTCGGTGACGCGGTCCATCAAAAAATTTATATTCGACTTCCTGTGGTTTACCCTAGGCTGGCTGGCCGTATCGGGGATCGCAATGGCAGTTTTAACCTGGGCCGTGCCGACTTATCCCATCACTCGCTTTGCGATATTTGCCAGTATTTTCCTGTTCAGTGAACTTCTCGGTTTAATACTAATTCGACTAACGACTGGCCCCGAGTTTGTCACGTTGCGTCTGGGCGGCGCGGCATTTTGTCGCACAATTGTGCCACTTCTACTCAGTCTGGCATTTGCTTGGTATTCTAAGGAACCCTTGGGGCGTGCGGACATTGTGCCGCTACTTGCCGTTTATGGTTATGGGATCGTCCTGGGGACCGTCTTGTCCGTGCGGCATCTTCAGTCCGAATCGCCGGGCGGTGGTAAGCCTGTGCCGACCGAAAGTCAATCGAGCAATCAGTAGCTCATTGGCAAAATATCGCGGGTAAATGACAGATTGTTCGGAACTTGAGTCCGAATATGAATCAGTGAATCGCGTGCGGGTGGATAGGCGTTTTTTGGGCAAACAAGACAGTTGGATCAAGACTGTTGGATAATGGGCAAAGACTAGTTCAGGCGGATTCCCAAACGCAAGCCGTTGGGCTAACTTGCTCTAGTTAGAAAACCCCCGATGAGTCGTCTAGGCCGTTTGGGATTTTTAGAGTTGTATCGACAAGGTTCGATACATTGTTTTTTTGATTTACACATTTGTGCCGGTCGAGGTCAAACTTGTTTCAGCCATTCGACGACAAGAAAGTTGCGGAAGCCGTCACTACGGATGCGCAAGGTGCCGCAGATCACGCTTTGGAGCACGCTCAAACGGCAGCGGCTCACGATTCGGTAGTGACATTCGAACAAGCCAAAGAACATTTCTTTGATCCGAGTCATTTATTTCACCACGTGCAAGATGGAACCTATTTTGAAGTTCCTCGATTCTTGGGTGAGAAATGGCACATTCCTCAATTCAGCCCGTTGCAATTCTTGAGCCAACTGAAATGGGGCGATAAATCGATCTTCGAAGGCCAGATTACGAAGTTCATGGTGTTGGAGTTAGCGGCTGCAATTCTCGTAATCTTGGGATTTGTATGGTTGGCCAGAAAAATTCAATCAGGTGCTACCCCTCGCGGTCGCATTTGGAATTTGCTGGAAGTATTTGTATTGTTCGTTCGCGACGAGATTGCTCGTCCTAATATCGGCAAAAAAGATTCCGATAAGTTTTTGCCATTTTTGTTGACCATTTTCTTCTTTGTACTGACACTCAATCTATTTGGCATGATTCCTTTTTTGGGGTCTGCCACAGGTGCCATCGCGGTCACCGCCGTTCTTGCACTCTTAGTGTTTGGCGTGGTGATTGGCTCGGGCATGAAAAAAATGGGTGTGCTTGGATTTGTTCAAGCTCAAGTTCCGCATATGGATTTGCCTCCGGCAATGGCTATCATTCTCAAACCCGCACTTTTGGGACTTGAGTTGTTTGGGTTATTTATCAAACATTTTGTGCTTTGCGTTCGCTTGTTTGCCAACATGTTCGCGGGCCACTTGGTGTTAGCAGTATTTCTTGGCTTGATTGGCGCTGCGGGTGCGATGACCGGTTCTTACGTGTTCTACGGTGTCGCGCCAGCAGTGGTACTGGCTTCGATTGCTTTGAGCTTGTTGGAATTATTGGTTGCATTTCTGCAAGCCTACGTGTTTACGTACTTGGCAGCTTTGTTTATTGGTTCGGCACAGCACGCACACTAGTGCTCGCCGCCCCTTGGTTTTCAACTTTTGCCTAACTCAGTTTTTAACGTTTTTGTATAGGGAGTTTTTCGATGTCAAAGTGGCTCGTGGTGGTTTTGTTTCTAGCATTGGGCTTGGTCTGTACGCCCGCATTTGCACAAACTAACCCGGATGGCGGCGTTGTCGCCGGCCCCATGGTTCCTGGCATGGCGTTGGTTGGCGCTGGCTTGGTGATTTTGGGTGTTGGCGTTGGTATTGGTCGCATCGGCGGTTCGGCTTGCGAAAGCATCGCACGCCAACCAGAAATGGCTGCAAAGATTCAAACCGCGATGATTATCGCCGCCGCTCTGATCGAAGGTGCTGCGTTCTTCGCATTGTTGTTGGTATTGATCGTCTAATATGTCACGTTGGGCTAGTTTCCGTTGGTCTTGGCCATTGACTGGGTCATACCATCGCTGGAACTAGCCCTCGGCCCCGAGGAGTTATTCGCGTGTTTGCAACGATTGACTTGAGCAATCTGCTATTAGCTGCAGCGGAAGACCATGCTGCTCCCAATCCACTATCATTCAGTGTTGATTTGGCGCTGTTTACCTTGGTCATTTTTGTTGGCATGTTATTGATCTTAACTAAATTCGCTTGGCGTCCCATTCTCGATGGATTGGCCGCTCGCGAGCGTCGTGTTGCCGAGGACATCGAGGCAGCAAAACATGCATACGATCAAGCACAGGTCAACCTCAAGCAATACGAGCAACGCCTAGCGGCGGTAGCTCAAGAAGCAAATGACATTGTGTCGCAAGCGAAAAAAGAGGCGTTGACGCTAAAAGATCGGATCATGACCGAAGCCGGTGAGGAAGCTCAGCGACAGCGCGATCGCGCCGTTGCCGATATTCGCGCCGCCAAAGACGCCGCGGTTCGCGAATTGGCTCAAAAAAGCGCCGAGTCGGCCGTGCAATTGGCGGGCTCAATCGTCGGCCGTTCCTTGCAAAGCAACGATCATCAACGTTTGATCGACGAATCGATCAACCGCTTTGTCGAAAACAATTGATCCAAGGTGATGCAAGTTCCGGGGTAACTCGATGGCGAACGAAGAAGCAGCAAAAATTCCCACGGTGTTCGACACCACGCACCAACAAATGGGGGAAGTCTATGCCCGCGCATTGCTCGGGCTAGGTCAATCCAAAGGCACCGTAGACAGTTTGGTTGATGAACTTCAAGCGTTTCTCGAAGCGCTGCGATTAGTTCCCAAATTGCAGGCTGCCTTAGCGGCTCCACGAATTCCATTTGCTGCCAAAGAGTCGATGTTGCGAAAAAGCCTAGCTGGCAAAGTCAGCGGGGACTTTTTGAATTTCACTTTGTTGTTGGCAAAACGAGGGCGGTTTGACTGCTTTCCATCGATTGTTACATCCGCTGAATCATTGCAAGATGAAATGGCTGAACGCGTTCGCGGTCAAGTCACAACGGCTGCTCCGATGAGCGATCAAGCTAAAAACGCTTTGGCACAACGTCTGTCGAAACGCTTGGGTAAACAAGTTGTTTTAGCCACGCAATTTGATGAGTCGATCATCGGTGGAGTGGTCGTTCGCATTGGCGATACTGTGTTTGATGCAAGTATCGCCAATCAATTAGTACAACTCAAAAGTAAGGCCGCCAAACGTGTGGCCGATGCCATCCGTTCGTCCTTGGATCGATTCGCGAATTAGTCGGCGAATGTAGGTACTTCGATACGAGGTACTTCGATACGAGGTACATAGGTAATTGGGTTGACTCGGAGAAAGGGTCGATTCGGTTTGTAGGACGGAAACTGGTAATCAGGTGCGTCCTGGAACCCTTTTTAGGATTGAGTCACAAGTACAACTGCAAATTTTTGCAACGAACTCCTGTGGCAATGTTCCTAACGGGTTGCAACTAGAAATTGAATTCATAGAAATAACATTTTTTGAAGGTTAGAGGTCGCGATGAGCTTGAAAATTAGCGCGGATGAAATTGCTTCCGTCATTCAACAAGAGATCGCCCAGTACGAAAGCCAAATTGACGTACGGGAAGTTGGTACCGTGTTGGAAGTAGGTGACGGTATCGCTCGAGTCCATGGTTTGACGGGCGTTGCTGCCGGTGAAATGGTGGAATTTCCAGGCGGTGTCATCGGGCTGGCATTTAACCTCGAGGAAAGCAGCGTCGGCGTGATTATCTTGGGCGATTACCTCAAGATTATGGAAGGCGATACGGTCAAAGCGCTGGGAACCCTGTTGTCAGTGCCCGTTGGTGAAGCGGTCATGGGTCGCGTTATCGATCCACTGGGAAATCCATTGGATGGCAAAGGACCGATCAATTCGAACGAAACGCGACCGGTCGAAGTGATTGCTCCAGGCGTCGCCGAGCGACATCCCGTTCACGAACCGATGCAAACGGGTATTAAAGCGGTCGACGCGATGACGCCGATCGGCCGAGGTCAACGCGAGTTGATCATCGGCGACCGCAAAACTGGAAAAACCGCCATCGCCATCGATGCGATTATTAATCAAAAAACCACCGGCGTTAAGTGCTTTTACGTTGCGGTTGGACAAAAAGACGGTGCGGTTGCTGCCGTGATTAAAGAGTTGACGGAACGCGGTGCCATGGAATACACCACGGTTGTTGTCTCTGGAGCTAGTACACCCGCGCCTTTGCAATACATCGCCCCCTATGCGGGTACAGCGATGGCCGAATACTTCATGTGGAAAGGTCAACACTGCTTGGTTGTGTACGACGATCTTTCCAAACAAGCCGTCGCCTATCGCGAACTCTCGTTGCTGATGCGACGTCCGCCAGGCCGCGAAGCGTACCCGGGTGACGTGTTCTATTGCCACAGTCGTTTGTTAGAACGAGCTTGCAAATTGAGCAAAGAACTCGGCGGTGGATCGATTACATCATTGCCAATTATCGAAACCTTGGAAGGTGAAGTTTCCGCTTACATTCCAACGAACGTGATTTCGATTACAGACGGTCAGATTTATTTGCAACCGGACTTGTTCTTCAGCGGTGTTCGCCCCGCCATGAACGTCGGTATTTCCGTGTCACGCGTCGGTGGTGCGGCACAAGTGAAAGCCATGAAAAACGTGGCCGGTGGTTTGCGGTTGGACTTGGCCGCGTTCCGCGAACTTGAAGCGTTCGCTCAACTGGGTACCGATCTGGATCCAGCAACTCAAGCTCGTTTGGATCGCGGTTACCGCATGGTGGAATTACTTAAACAAGGTCAGTACCGTCCGCTAAATGTGGTCGAAGAAATCATGGTAATTTTTGCCGGCACCAAAGGCTATTTGGATAACGTACCCGTTAAGTCCGTACGAAAATGGGAAGCTGAGTTTTTGGATTTTGTGCAAAACCGCAACCGCGATGTTTGGGAATTGTTGGATCAACACAAAAACGACGGCGATGCCATGAAAAAGAACGATCACCCAACCACGCAGGCCGTGATCAAAGTGATCGAAGATTTCAATCGTACATTCCGCGCTTAGTCGATTGTTATTCAAACTGTAGCTCAATTCGGGATCGATTATGGCAAACGCTCGGAAACTCGACAAACGTCGCAAGTCCATCCGCAACATCCGGAAAATTACCCGGACCATGGAGTTAATCGCGACTGCGCGGTTCAAAAAAGCCATGGATCGGGCTTCCGCGGCGACCGACTACACCAAACGCATTTCGCAAGTGGTAAGTGACCTTGCCGCCGCTGGTTTAGAGGTAACTCACCCGCTGTTGATTCCTCGCGAACAAACTCGTACGGCAAATCTATTGGTCCTCAGCGCCAATCGGGGCCTGTGCGGTGGTTATAACGGCAACGTTTTGCGTTTAGCGGTAAATAAACGGAAAGAAATCGCTGAAGGGCAGGGTGCCAAAGTCATTGTCGATGTCTCGGGCAAACGCGGCATCTCTGGCCTTAAGTTTCGACAAGTTGAAATTCGCGACAGTTATACCCAGTTTGACGATCAGCCAAAGTTTGAAGATGTCGACAAAATAGCCAGCAAATATCTAGAACTGTTTCTGTCAGGCGAAATCGATCGATTGGACGTATGTTATACGCGATTTTTGTCGGTCTCTCGCCAAGAAGCAATTTGTGAAACGTTGCTGCCTTTAGGCAAACTAGAAGTCGGCAACGCGAAACAAACAAAAACGAACGATCAACAATCGATCTATGAATTCATCCCAAGTGCCGAAAGTATTTTGGCTGAAGTTGTTCCCACCAGCTTTAAAGTCAAATTATTCAAGTGTTTCTTGGATGCAGCGGTCAGCGAACAAATCTCGCGAATGGTGGCCATGAAGAATGCCACTAAGAGTGCATCGGATATGATCAAGAGTTTGTCGCGAACGTACAATCGTGCCCGGCAATCCCAAATCACCGGCGAAATTATGGAAGTTATCGGCGGTGTCGAGGCCTTGAAGTCCTAGACACAGGAACGACCTCTGGCAGGCAAGTTCCTTGACCTCAGATTGCTAAATACAAAACATTCCATTCGATTATTCAGAAACCTTTTTAAGTCGAAAAAGAAACGCAAATGACGACAGCCACAAAAACTAATATTGGCCGCATTACCCAAGTCATCGGTTCGACGTTTGACGCTGAGTTCTCCGAATCCAGCATGCCCTCGATTTACAATGCAGTAAAAGTAGAAATCCGACGGGCCGATGGCAAGACACAAACATTGACCGGTGAGATTTCAAAACACCTGGGTGGTGGTCGCGTTCGCTGCGTGGCCCTCGGTAGCACCGACGGTTTGCGACGCGGTCAAGACTGCGTTGATACCGGCGCTCCGGTAACCGTTCCTGTTGGCGAAGCAACCTTGGGTCGTGTTTTTAACATGATCGGTGAGCCGGTCGATGGTCGTGGACCGGTTGATGCGAAAGAAACTCGCGCTATTCACCGTCCAGCTCCCAGCGTCGATGAACTTTCGACAAACACCGAATTGTTTGAAACGGGTATCAAAGTTGTCGATTTGTTAACCCCGTTTGTTCGTGGTGGTAAAGCCGGTTTGTTCGGCGGTGCAGGTCTGGGAAAAACAGTTATTTTGACCGAACTCATCGCTCGTATTGCCAGTGCCCACGGTGGTTATTCGGTGTTTGCCGGTGTGGGTGAACGAACTCGCGAAGGTACGGACTTGTGGCTGGAAATGCAAGAAACCGAAATTGGTAAAACGGGCCGCAAAGTTATCGAGCAAACCTGTATGGTGTTCGGACAAATGAACGAACCGCCAGGATCTCGTCTTCGCGTGGCCCTATCGGCGTTGACAATGGCCGAATATTTCCGCGATCAAACCGGAAAAGATACGTTGCTGTTCGTAGACAATATTTTCCGGTTCTCGCAAGCTGGCTCGGAAGTGTCGGCCCTTTTGGGTCGGATGCCGTCCGCCGTGGGTTACCAACCAACGTTGGCAACGGAAATGGGTGCGTTGCAAGAACGAATTGCCTCCACGCGAAAAGGTGCGATCACTTCTGTTCAAGCGGTTTACGTTCCGGCGGATGATCCCACCGATCCGGCACCCGCAACCGCGTTCGGTCAGCTTGACGCATTCTTGTACTTGGAACGTTCGATTTCCGAAAAAGGTATTTACCCAGCGGTTGATCCACTCGCTTCTTCAAGCCGAATTTTGGATCCGCAATACGTGGGCGAACGACATTACACGATCGCGCGTCGCGTCCAAACCACATTGCAACGATACCGTGAATTGCAAGACATCATTGCGATTTTAGGTGTCGACGAATTGAGCGAACAAGACAAGATGGTCGTGCATCGCGCTCGTCGGATCGAACGATTTTTGTCCCAACCGTTTTTGGTGGCCGAAGTGTTCACCGGCAAAGCGGGGGAGATCACCCCATTGGCTGAAACTATTCGCAGCTTTGAAGAAATCTGCGACGGCAAATGGGACCACTTGCCAGAAGAAGCGTTTATGTACGTCGGTGTTGTCGAACAAGCCGAAGAACAAGCGAAACGAATGGCGGGTAAAAAATAGTCTTCCTTGAAAACGCGGCTCATTACGGAGATATCACTTGGCGAAATGAGTCGCGTCGATGCCTGGACGGAATTTTTTTAATGGATCCGTTCAGTTTGCGAGTGATGCCAAGGTGTGTAATTCGATTTAGAGAAGTATCTAACCAACGCCGCATCCAATCACGACCGACGGTGTGGTGTATAGGGATAAATGACAATGGCGGGAATTCAGCTTAGCATCGTAACTCCCGAACGCACGACGTTCGATGAATCCGTGGACGGCGTTGTCGTTCCTATGCTCGATGGCGAAGCTGGAATTCTTGCAGGGCACGCGCCGGTCATTGGTCGCCTGGCTCCCGGTGAAGTCCGCATCCAAACCAGCGGACGATCTCAACGATTTTTCGTCGACGGTGGTTTTGTTCAAGTCGCCGACAATCGCGTCTCCATTTTGACCGGTCGCGCGCTGACCATTGATCAAATTAATGTCGCGGAAGCGCACAAAGTTCTCGAAAACACGCGGATTTCGGCGACCGATAAGCCCGAGATCATTGAAATCAAAACTAAAGCGTTGGATTCGGCTCGCGCCCAAATTCGACTCGCTGGTGGCTAACGATTATCGTCAACGATTGTATTTAACGTTTGTATTTAACGTTTGTCGTCAGCCCCTCGCTCGCGCCCTGATCGCCCATCGCAGTCAGCCTTAATATACCGATTTGAGTTGGAATCAATTCCAAGATTCGGTTTGCCCGACGAAACGGTAGTTAGACGCACGGGCTGATTAGATTGTTTTGTTCTAAACGTGTTCCTGACATTCGGTTTCCGCGCCCTCCAACGACCGACTCCCATCGCGCATTTCCATCCGGTTGAGCTCCAGTAGACTTAGCCGATTTTTTTTGATTGTCCAGGAATTTTCTCGTTGGCTGGGGACGATTCGATTGAAGGAAACTAGGAAAACTATTTTCCTCGGAACGTAATTTTGCAACGGGCTTGGAATATACAGGCTTGACGTTGCTTTAGTCGATCGGCCACAGTTGAGAATCGTCCCGATCTACTCTGTGTGACCTTCGCGAAAGTGCGTGTCGCGTCGAATTCAATTTTGCCGGTAATTCCCTGCAACCAGTCTGATGCCCGCACGAATCCGTCGTTCGTGCTTTTCGTGTTTTTCATGGTTAAAACTTTTGGTCATCCAGGAATTTTAGTGGCTAGCTCGGGTCGATCTTTAGGTTTCTCTAGTCGATTGGCTACGATTGATGAAGCGTCCCGATCTACTCTGTGTGACCTTCGCGAAAGTGCATGTCGCGTCGAATTCAATCGTGCCGGCAATTCCCTGCAACCAGTCTGTGGCCCGCCCGAATCCGTCGTTCGTGCTTTTCGTGTTTTTCGTGGTTAAATCTTTTGGTCATCCCGGAATTTTAGTGGCTAGCTCGGGTCGATCTTTAGGTTTCTCTAGTCGATTGGCTACGATTGATGCAGCGTCCCGATCTACTCTGTGTGACCTTCGCGAAAGTGCGTGTCGCGTCGAATTCAATTTTGCCGGTAATTCCCTGCAACCGGTCTGATGCCCGCACGAATCCGTCGTTCGTGCTTTTCGTGTTTTTCGTGGTTAAATCTTTTTTATCGCTAAATCCCTCGGGGAGCCTTTTTTTTGGGCGGGGCGTTCAGCATGGAATCGCCGGACAATGGGAATTAGCGGTTAAGGGCGCGATGCCGCGGCCTACCGACATTCGGTCGCTACGGGACAGCAATGAGCCGGCGGGACTTTATGTGGCTTCTGACTTTCGGTCCCGACGATTCGGAAATGCGGAACGGAAATGCTGTGGTCGCTTGTCGTGGCGACTAGACTTAACAGGAAATCCAGCCTGCCATGAATTTTCGACTCGTTAACACGGTTTCGTCAGAGCAGAGCAATGGTTATTCTGCTTGAGCTGAATCGGCGTGGAACACGCCCACACTCAGCGGTGACATATCAACGGGGATTACAGTTCCCGCCGCAAACGCTTGAGCCGAATCGGTCTCATAAGAAACTTGGACAACTCCACTGGATGGAACTTTTGGCGCATTGTAGACAAAGACTTTGCCACGCCCAATTACTTCAGCTTGCTCGTTACCGATCAACAATCCAGTGCCTTCGTCAATGCCATAACCGACACACTGGGGATATCGCTGCAGCGCCGATTGCAGTCTCTGAAATCGCCGACGTTGGGAAAAGTGTTGATCGACAATTGCGCCGGGCAACAGGTTAAACCCTTCCGAAATAATTGGAAATCGATAACCACCGGCAATCATCACTTTGCTAGAAACGGCCGAACCTGCGCTGGTCCCCCCAATGACGCCGCCTCGACGAACGAGCTGGGCAAGCTGAGCTTCCACAGGCGTTCCCAAATAACGCGACGTCAATCGACTTTGATCGCCACCCGAAATCCACACGGCAGTTGCCGAATCCAGCGACTCAGCAAATTCGCTCATCTCCGCTTCGTTGCGTGAATTGGCGTGCAACACTCGGACTTGTTTCCAAGCAAAACGGGTCCAATTGCGCAAGTACTCGGTAACTTCAACTAGGTCCGAACGTGGACTAGCAGTTGGAATGACGACCAACGTTCCCTGGTCGCCACCACCCAACTCAAAAAAGCGATCAAAGATTTCATCGGGTAATTTGCCGCCACCACAAAGGAGCAATGAGCCAGAAACTTTTACCGCGGCCTGCGTTGTCTGATCGGGCGAGGGTTTTTGCATGAATAGAACTGGTATCGCGTCCGTTGAAGCATCGTTGGAAAGATTCGCTGGCGTAGAACTAGAAGGCATCGCAACCAATTCGATAGAATCGGTGTTAGCGTTAACCAGGTTGGTCTGACGGTTTGGCGAGTCAGCCATGGGCCAACGATAGCCAATTGCTAAACTTACCAGGCCACCGAGGGCAATCATAATCATGACGGTCGCATTACGCATGTTTCACCTTCCCTGTGAACTCGGACTCGTGCGTTTTGATTATAGTTACCGAGACGCCGCAAAACGACCATCCTGAATCGTGGTTTCCGGCTGTGGAAACTGGGTAACTACGCCTGAAAATTTACTGTTCTTCGGTCTATTTCCACAATAGCATTGTTTCTGGGCCAAAAACGCTATATTTTCGCTAGCAGTTACAGAAAGACCCACTAATGGTCGATTGCGGAGGAAAACAAGCCAAAACCAAAAATTTTATTTGCCTTGGGATGATTTGCGGTATAAAGTTTTAATGTCAAAGCAATACGACCTTGGAACTCACAAAAACGGAGGGCATTTTGATGCAAGATCCACCTGGTTGTTCGCTGCGGAACAAGGGCTTGAGGGGTTGACCGACGCCCGATGATTGTCATCCGCTGGTTGACATCACCCTGATTGTTCCACTTCAGTTGTGTTTGACCTGAAATCACTTAAACCTTTTTACACATGACACCTTGGACCCTTGTGGTTCAAGGTGTTTTGTTTTTGTGTTGCGTGGTTGGTTGAAAATTAATAGTTTTGCTTTTTGAGGCGCGACCAACGGCGATGGACCGGACGGCTTACCCTCAATTCGTATTGGAAAAAACGAACTCGTTCGTTACAGTACGCTCGGAAAAATATGCTTCCGTCAGGATTGAGCGGGCTAAAAAAACAGTGCAGGATGTTCACTATGGCAACGGTTACTCCGAGTACGACGTTATCCAAGAACTACGATCGAGCGGCTTGGTTTTACGAGGCGAGTGCGCAATTATTTTCGGGCGGCAAAATTCGTTCGTCCAAAAAATATGGCGTTTCGCAAATGCAGCCCGGCGATCGCGTGGCTTTTCTGGGAGTGGGTACGGGCGATGAAGCGTTGCTGGCCGCACGCAAAGGTGTCCGCGTGACTTGCATTGATATTTCAGCGGCGATGTTAGAGCGGCTGCAGCGGCGGTTGGAACGCGAGAATCTTCAAGCCGAAATTATCGTGCAAGACGCTTTTGAGCACCGGCGGACGGCGCATTACGATGCGGTGGCCGCTAACTATTTTTTGAATGTATTTCGCGAACCGGAAATGGTTCGCATGATGCAACATGCCGCGTCGTTAGTCCGACCGGGCGGTAAATTCATGATTGCCGATGTGGCGTTGCCTCAAGGCAACATCATTTCGCGGGCCTTTAATTGGTGTTATTTGCGAACGGCGATGGCCACCTTTTGGACATTAGGCCTTGTCCCATGGCACCGCAATTATGATTACGCGGCACATTTTGGCAGCGCTGGACTTGCCGTAGATCATACGCGATACTTTCGCTTTTTGGACTACGGTCCCATTGTGTTTCAGACAATTGTGGGGGTGCGATTGAAGGACTGATCGATTCGTGATGTGCGATCGTTTAGCGGCAGTGTCACAACAACAATTGCGGCGATCGATTTTTTTGTCGCGATAGACCGCTTCTGTAATATTCCTCCCGTTCAGCACGAATACCCCAGGGCTTGGAGATCGTCCAGCTTTAATCGGCTTGTTTTTCGGATGTTTCTGCGATTCGTCCGAGGCGATTTAGATTCAACAGGTTTTGCGCCATTACCAGCAGGCCGACTTCGGCTCGCGAA
>JBGSMY010000162.1:0-25739 GCA_041739975.1 Pirellulaceae bacterium | reverse complement strand
TACAGAACGCGTTCGGTGCGACCATCTGAAACGCGGTGCGACCATCTGAAACACAGAGGCACAGAGGTCACAGAGCCCAGCGCGGCAAGACTCTGTGCCCTCTGTGCCTCTGTGTTTTAGTTTCAGCCAGCCATCGGCCTGGAATCGCCGAGCAATCGGCCGGATAAATCGTCTTGTTCTCGGTTGACATATCATCGTTGACACATCATCGTTGACACATCATCCCGAATCCCCATCGGCCACATCACCCCGAAAAGGTAAACCTTTTAATAGGGGGATATTTTTCCGATCGGGAGAAATTATTCCAACCGTTGACGCATTGACTTCAGCGGCCAATAACAACTAATTTTTCCCACCCATCGCTTCGTCGGCCGCGTTGCGCATGTACGCCAACAAATCGAGAATTTCTTCGCGGCTCATGGTGTCGAGTAGGCCCGTCGGCATCATTGAGACAGTGGCGGGTTTCATTTCGACAATCTGGTCGGAATTTAAGTGTGAAAAGTTCCCAGGATCGAGCATATTAGTCTGCACCATATAGTTCTTTCCACTGAGATTAGCAATGCGACCGGTCACTAAACGACCGTCGTCCATTTGAAAAATTGTTGCGCGGTATTGATCGGAAACTTCTTTGCTGGGATCGATTAGAGTTACCATCATATCGGCCAAGCTAAACCGACGTCCGGCGGCTGTGAGATCGGGACCGACACTGCCGCCTTCACCCGACAGGCGATGGCATTTATAGCATTGGCCAACTTTAAACATCTCAGCCCCGGTCGCCAAATTGCGATTTTCTAAATCGGCAGCCGTAACATTTTTCCAATCGTCCATGGTCCATTGTTTGACAACCGGCCGGACAGTTTCCGGTTCGCTGGAAATCATTTCCGCAGGTTTCGCTGTCAGCAATTGTCCTAGCGCCTGTTTTTCGGCGGCGGTCAACAACGTGATTGCTTCGTCGCGAATATTGCTAATAAATTTGGCAAACGAATTGCCTCCTTTCCAGGTTGCCGATCGGGCAAACCAGCGGAAATAGCGTTCGCGCAAATCCATGGTCCAGCCGTTTCGCAGCATCCGCAAAGCCAAGGCATAGTGAATTTGGTCTTCCTGAGTTGGACTGTTTTCCAGCAAGGGAATGACTGCGGCGGCCGCATCGTTGGATTGGCAAGCGATCAACAATACTGCCATCTCGCGGTCCAAGCGATTGTTGCCAGACGGAAAATAAGGCTGGATCGGCGCCGCCAGTTGCTGCCAAACCTTTTCATCACCCGTTTGTGTTCGGGCCAAAATCAATCCGGCCGTCCGAATCCAAGCCAATTGTTGCATTTCCGTCAGCTTGCCAAAGTCCAATTGCCGCAATTGTTCAACCATGGCAAGTTGTTGTTGCTCAGTGCCGCAGCGAACAACGGCTAAACTGGATTCCAATAAAGCAATGGGGTGAGTTTCAAGTGCAACTCGCGCAAACCAATGTCCGATCGGCATTCTTTCGATAGCCGTCCTCGCTGCGAAACGAATAAACCGATCTTCGTGCCGGAGATGTGGCCAAGCTTTTTCGACAACCAAGCCAGCTTGTTCTTCGCCTAATTCGTGCAGTCGTTCTAGTTCAGCGCGCAGCGAGTGAAGAGCAGGGCGGTTGGTAGTTACAGTCGCCGGTGTGGTCGCATCTGGGCCGCGATAGTCGATTCGATACATTGCCGAATGCGATCGTCGCCCACCGATCATAAAATACAACGATCCATTGGGATGTACGATCATGTCGGTAACTGCCAAACCGGGCGCGGTGCAAAAAGTTTCTGTCGTGGCACGATAACTTCCGCCAGACGGTTCATTGTGTACCGCATAGATAATGCCATAACTCCAATCGGCGATGAACAGGGCTCGTTGGTACTTTTCAGGAAATTTAGAACCGGTACCAAAAACGATCCCGGTCGGTGAACCGGGGCCAATGTCGATGGTGGCCGGAAGTGAGTCGGGGTAATAAGCGGGCCATTTGCCAGTTCCACTGCGCCAGCCAAATTCACTGCCGCTGGTGGCATGGCAAACACGCGTTGGCCGATACCAGGGCAAGCCGATATCCCATTCCATGTCGGCATCAAACGTGAACAAGTCGCCGTTGGTGTCAAAAGCAATGTCATATTCGTTGCGGTATCCGATACTAATCAATTCGAATTGTTTGCCATCGGGATCAGACTTGATGATCCAACCACCAGGGGCCATGATGCCCACGGCATGTCCGCTGGCGTCCCACATTCTGGTTAATACTTGATCTTCTTGCCAAACACGAGGCACGCGGGATTTTTGGACTTCTGGAAGTTGGGTATGGTTGCCGGCGCAAATATAAATCGATTGACCATCGGGACTTAAAACAATCGCATGGGGCCCATGCTCGCCCTCCCCATTAATTTCCCGCAACAATTCGACTTGGTCGTATTGGTCGTCGCTATTGGTATCGCGGACACGGTACAGCCCACCTGGTTGACCATCGCCTGGATGAGCCATGACATAGAGGCTATCAAAAGCGACCAGTAACCCGTGGGCGCGGCCCGTGTTCACAGCAATCGACTCGACCTTTTCGATGCTTCCGTCCGCTTTGAGCGTCGTGCGGTAGAGTTTACCGTATTGATCGGAGGCAATCAGTCGACCCTTTGTGTCAACAGTCAGGCTAACCCAAGAACCCTGTTCGGCGGGGACTTCGTATAGCTGTGTCAGTTGGAAACCGGGTAACAACCGTGCTTCCGCGGTCGTTGACTGGGCTGATTGTGCCGAAAGATAAGTTGTGGCACAGAGCAGCGACCAGCAACCGCTCAAAAATAAAACGATCCAAGGCTTGGGCAAACGAACAAACATAATCATAACAGTCCAATTCCTTTTCAGTTATCGAAAGACAAGTGTCGGCACTTGTCCAAATCAACCCCCCATTGTGATTGGTCCACGAATAAAATCCAACCCGGGGGTGTCGAGCCACCTGTTTGTGAACGGAAATTGAATTGCAATTGGTGGGGTGATTCTCGACGAACTAACACCTATTGGGTCCACCCGGGCTGGACTGTTAAGTTAATATGACAAAAATCGATGGGACGTAAGGTTCGACCGACCAACGTAAACAAACTAATACCAAACGCAATCCGAGAATATGAGCAAATCGCAGATTAAAACCCTGGAATCGTTTTTGCAACTGCAACAGAATTTAGCCAGTTTTCATGTAATGAAAGTTGCCGCTCGTCTGGGCATCTTAGCGGCACTGCAATCGGGTCAAAAAACGGCATTGGAATTGGCGCGTTCGTTGTCATTGAATCCCGAGCGAACGGAATGGTTGATGTTGGCTCTGAGTGAAACGGAGATTTGTGAGCGTCATGGCGATGATTATGCGCTGACCCAAGCGGCTCGCATGTTACCGCCCAATATGACGTTGGGAGATCAACACTGGAATGAATTGGAAAATTTCATCGTCGACAAATCAAATGCGACACCCACAGGAATCGATGAGCCGCTAAACGATGCGCATTTGGTCAGTATGCAGCCCTGGATGCAAACGCCAGCGGCACTCGATGCAGCAGAATTGCTTGATATTGGCAAAACGCGTCGTGGTCTAAAAATACTAGAAGTAGGTGGCGGCTCGGCCATTTTTGGCTCGGCCATGGCGCATCGCGACCCCGAGTCTCAGATCGTTGTCCTGGAGCATCCTGCGCATGTCGAACAAGCGACGGCGACCGTTGCCAGTATTGGCCTTGAGAATCGATTTCAAATCTTGGCCTTTGCCGATGACGACAACACGCCGCTGCCTGAGGACAAATATGATTTGATCATGATTGTTGGCCAAATGCATGGCACGTTGGCCGATCGCGGACCGGCGATGATTCAGCGATTGGTATCGACGCTAAAACCAGGTGGTGAGCTGGCGATCATTGATTGGTTTCCAGGCCAGCCGGCTGGGATGAGGACGTTGACTTTTTATCAATTGGAATTGGCGTTGCGACAAACGCGGCAATCTTTCCATTCGCCGCAAATGATACGCGATTGGGTAATCCAAGCCGGACTGCAGAATATTCAATTTGCGCATTTGCCTTCGCCGCCGCATATTTGGGGTTTATTGCTTGCTCAATCCGACCTTATTGGATAATTCCCGAATAAATGTGGTCGCTGGGAATGGGCACCGCATCGCTCGCAGCACCTAACGGCGATTTGTCGCGCGCGTCGAATTACTACTACCAAAGTAAAAAACGGTTTTAAGTTCCCCATGTAACCGCGCAAAGTTCTCAATTTCTCGTACCACAAATCCCTCGTTGAGTGAATTCGTTAAGTCTGCAAACTACTTTTGGTGCTGCGGTCCAAGCTCCCAGATAACCGACCGATAATCGTTACAAGCGTTTCAAGTTAACGACCTTCCAGCCGATTGTAGCGTTTCTTCGATTTTCTACGATATTTCGGTTTATCGCAAATTGCGCGATTAACCGAGTTCTATTATCACAAGATATTGTCTGTGCCGCTGATGGATTTCACTTCGCGACTGGTGAATGCAAAGGATCATTCATGCCTACTAAAGTCAACTTCGTATTGCTCTCGAGTTTGGTCCTTTTGGCGATCGGGTGTGCGTCAACAACCGTCACGCGACATCCTGCTCCCAATGATTGTGGCGTGCGGTTTTACCGTCCCAAGCCTTATTTGTTGGTGACGCCGGATGGTGGCAATTCGCCGCAAGCCGTGCAAATCAAATTGGAATACCTTCCAGATTTTTCCGAAGAATATTCCATCAATATCCGCAGTGGATTGGGCGCCAACAAAACGAAGGTTACGCTCGATCAGGGCTGGAATTTGACGAAGATCGATTACGACGTCGACTCCAAAGTCCCTGAGAACATCGAGGCTGTTGCGGAGTTAATTGACAAAGTGGGCGGGATTTTGCCGACGGCCAAAGCGGATAACGAGCGGACGACCGTTAAAGCAAACAACGTGCCTTTAGGTTATTACGAAGCGGTCCTTGGTAGTGGGCCATGCGGCGGTAAGCAACTGTTCGGCTGGCGTTACATTGGCTTTTTGCCCTACGCTCAATGCCCAACCGATATGAGCGGTTACGCTTGCGGTGATTGTCAATCGGAATCTTTGTTTGCTTTGGTGTTTGAAAACGGCACCATGACCTTCAAGTCGCTCGCGGACGCTTCCACAGCAGAGTTAACGGCCGCTCCCGCGACGGCGGCCGAACCGACTGCCGTTGACCTGGATTCATTTCAATTGCAACTTACCAAAGCGCTCAAGTTGCAGTTGAAAACCGAACTAGCTCCCGACGATGTCTCGCTCGATTGGAGCAGCGATCAATTGACCGTAACTATTCATCTTACTGAAACACAGTGGGCGCTGTTGCAGGAACGATACCAAGTCGACAGCGGGCCTGTTGAGGGTTCCCCCAATGGCCAATCACAAAATGACCAAAATAGTCGGACGCTTCGCAACGAATCGTTACAAACCATTTCAGCGACAGTCGAAAAGTACTGGAGCAACAGCCAACGCCCCGCTCGATGGGACGTGCAATTCGTGCGGTCACGATAGTCGGCAGTGATCGCCACCTCGATCCATACATCGACCGGTCGCTTCGTTGCCGATTCGGTCGATGACTGGCTTGCCCGCTAATGGGGTGATGCATAAGATTGATTGTCCTGTCGGAAAAAACGGTACTGAACATTGATCATTTTGAAGCGTGATCATTATGTACTGTAACGATTTTGTCCGAGAATTTTGTCCGAGGATTTTGTCCGATGACTTTGCGCACTTACGCGCCCTTCAGATTTTCCTTGCATAGCCCCTGAGTACACCGATGAACGACCCGCTGCAAATCCAACCTCATGAATACGCAGATGTAATTCAGCGTTTGCGCCGCAGATTTCTGACGACAACTCAACGATTGCGCTGGGGAATCGACGATGTGTATCTGGGCATTGCTCATCGCGATGGAAAAATTGATGATCAGCGCGAACTGGCCGTTGTGTTTCAAGTGACCAAAAAATATCAACGACTGCCCAGTTCGGTCGATAGGTTGCCGGCGCAAGTCGTCGTTTATTTGTGGCGCGGGGGTAAACGACGACGGTATTACTTGGCAACCGATGTTGAAGAAGTTGACGAGATTGTACCGAGCGGTCGATGGCTATATCTAACGAATGCGGACACGTCGACACGGCGGCGTGTGACTTGCGGGTGTATTCTTACGTGGCAAACTCAATCGCAGGACGGTCCCCAAACGTTTTGGGCTGTGGCCACTGTCGGTCACGCTTGGGGCGAATTACCGGTGGGTCCAACCGACATTCCCGTGACGATTGAATCTCGATTTGGGCCACCATTTACGGGCCGTTTGATTGCCAGTACCGGACGAAATGGTCTTGATGTGGCGATGGTTATCGTTGATCCAGAATCGTTGAGGGTCGACGGCATTGACCTAACTCGTCGACAACGCTGGTTGACGATTGGGGAACTGACGGATGACTACCGCAGGACAGGTCAGTCTTTAGATGTACTACAAGACGGTGTCAACCTGGAGATCGAGACACCACCTCAGCCTCGACAGTTGGGTGTGTTGGGTATCAAACAACAAATCATTCAGGCCCGCAGCGAAAATGGAGAAGCATTTCAGCCGGGAAGCTCAGGAACCATTTGGCTCTTGCGAGATCGGGAAAATAGTTTTGCGTTGGCTGCCATTCAATTAGCCACACGGCGAGGGGATTATTCCGTAGGCTACGGTCAAGTCTTAGATCAAAACGTGTTTGACTGGCTTCGCCAGACCGCGATCGACTTTCAGAAACCCGTTGTATTGGTGCCGAGATCATTCACGATCGTTCGTGGTTTTTGATCTCAGTTGGCCTAAGCCTCGACGAGCCGATTTTCCCGGAGCAAGCCGATTAGTTCGTCGGTTGTAAGTTTTGCGGCCGTGTCCGTGCCATCCAAAAGGCTATCGGCCAGATCGCGTTTGGTATTGTGTAGATTTACCATTTTCTCCTCAATGGTTCCTTTGCAGATGAAACGATAGACATTGACAGGGCGTTGTTGTCCAATTCGATGGGCGCGGTCAGTGGCTTGATCTTCCACTGCTGGGTTCCACCAGGGATCCATGTGGATCACGTAATCGGCGGCCGTCAGGTTTAACCCCGTCCCGCCCGCTTTGAGGCTGATTAGGAAAACGTCGCCAGTGCCGGCTTGAAAAGCTTCGACAGCCAGTTTGCGATTAGGAATTGGCGTTGAACCGTCGAGGTATTGATAAGATACACCCATAAGCTCCAATTCGTTTCGCAGAATCGCGAGGTGTTTTACGAACTGACTAAAGACGAGAACTTTGTGCTTGCCTTCGATTATCTCACGAACCTTTTCGCGGAAAAGGGATAGTTTGGTGCTTTCAATATCGTGTCCGCCAACGAGTGATGGGTGGCAACAGGCGAGTCGGAGTCGGGTCAGTTCGGCCAGTACGCGGAGGTGTCTTTCACCGGGTGAAAGCCCAGCCGATGAGGCTTGTTCAATAAGTTCGAGCGCCTTCAATCGGAGTGCTTCGTAGAGTGCAACTTCGGAAGTTGATAGTTCAATTTCTAGTAAAGTTTCCGAGCGAGCTGGTAGTTCGGCGAGGACTTCTGATTTAGTACGGCGAAGTATAAAAGGTTGGATCAGCTTCTTCAATCGATTTCGAGTGGCCCGGCAGTTATCTCGTTCGATCGGAATTGCGAATCGTTCGCGAAATTGTTCTTGCGACCCCAATAATCCGGGGACGATGAACCGGAATAGATTCCATAACTCCCCTAAATGGTTCTCAATTGGCGTGCCGGTAAGGATCAACTTGAAGGCCGCTTGCAATTGCATGACCGCCTGGGAACGTTTGGTTGCCATGTTCTTAATCGCTTGGGCCTCATCCAGCAGGACAACATTCCAATTGACTTTTTCAAATCGTTCGATTTCTGATTGCAATAGTCCATAACTGACAATCACGAGATCGCCCGGGTGAATGTTATCGAAGAATTGGTCGCGATCGCTATCGCGGAAAAGTTTAGGTGTTAAGGTTGGCGCGAAGCGGCGGGTTTCGTTTTCCCAATTAAAACCCACGGACGCCGGTGCGACGACCAACGAGGGGCCATCAAAAGCGCGGTCAACCAGAAATCCAAGTGCCTGGATCGTCTTGCCCAGGCCCATGTCATCGGCTAGGCAGGCCCCCGAATTCCAATGTGCTAATCGCTTGAGCCAAGCAAAACCTACCTTTTGATAGTCACGCAGCTCGGCTTGTAACGTCGAGGGAGCGACAACTGGCACCGACGCGGAGTCATGAATTTGTTTTAAAAGAGATTTCCAGTTTTTGTCAGTTTTAAGGCAGGTATCGCCGAGCAATTCGTCAACGATCAGCGCCCTCACAGGAGCAAACCGCAAGGCACCTTTGGTGACCGTGCTAAAAGCAGTGATGTCGGCAATTCTTTGCCGTAACTCTTTTGACAACGCCAGGAAACGTCCGTCGTCCATTCGTACAAACCGGGACGGGCTGACCGAAGCGAGTTCGAGAAGCTTCATCAGATCGAGCGTCTGTCGATCATCGACCTTCAGATCACCGGATGCAGCAAACCAATCATGGTCGCGTTTTATCGAGATGTGAAAGCTATTTAACGAGGGAATGGACGCGACTTCAAATGACTTGCCCTGCGGCCAAAGTACCGTGATCATTTCCTGTTCGGAAAGTGACTGTAATTGCTCGACCAATTCCAAAGCGTCATCACTTTCGCCGATCAGCCATTCGGTTTGTTTGTCGTCGAGCGTTCGCACGTTGAGGCAGTGGCAGTGAGTCAAGACTTTTTGAACATTTTCTAGTTCCGCTTTTAAATCGCGAGTCGTATTTAGGAATTTCCCATTGACGTTGGCCATAACCGATGTGGCGCCGACACCGGGTCGGCAAAAGGGGCCATTGGCACCGATAGGCTGCACGAACAGTTCGGCGCGAAGTCCCTGTTGGAAGGGAGTTAATTGGATGACAATCCGGGCAGATGCCGTCACGGACTCGCCAAGGGACTGACCGCTTTCCATGTCGGACTGGATATCAATAACTGGTGAAAGCGACTCCGCAATTTTAAAAAGGCGAGGCTGTTCAGCGGCTGGAATAAGGGGCAAACATGCCACCAATTGCGACACTTGTCGTTGCAGATCGGAATAAGAAACCAAGGAGACGCGGTGAGTGCCATCGATGGAGACACATAAAGATTGCCCCTCTTTACATTTGGGGTGAACTTCGAGTTTGTATTGTTCTTCTTTTTTCTGAATTGACAAATGCGGTCGAATAAAAGCAATTTGAATTGACTGATCTCTTTGGTCTCCCCAGTAGATATGAGGGTGGCCGACTAACGCGCTGGCTAATTTGATATTATCCCAGGAATAAACCGTCTCTCGATAGCCATAGTAATTTTGAACGGTTTTTTGACCGAGGCACCTACAAATGGCTCGATCTTGCTCAGTGAGAAAATTAAACAATGGAGTTTGCCATTGCTCATAAAGCCGCTCCAGCGCGATTTTACGTCCCTTGGTCCAGCTCTGACTGCCGCGCTTTTGGGCAAAGGGAGTTAAATGGAGTTGGCTGCCGCCAGACACACATTGTAATTCCCAAATCATTCGTTCATCGTTGAGTTTGTCCGACGAGTTTGTGGTAACGGAAACAGTGCTCGCGCCAAGATTCTCTAACGCGATCAAACCTGCTTGCCAAGCAGGCAACGGTTGCATGAAATCCACCAGCGAAACGGAACCTTGCAACTGCAAGATTTGATTGGCGTTGGTCGTATGCATTTTCGCCTTGGCGGTGTCTTTCTCAATCTTGGCGAGGATTGAACTTAACTGTGCAGCAAACCAATCCAAATTGCAGTCAGCATAAGACTCTTGGGCAGCAATCAACCAATTCAATATTGATGGAGGTTCTTGATCTGAATGAAACCAACTCCAGTTCAGTCCGGCAAACAAAATCGCCAATTTCGATTCAAAATCGATTTGGCCTAGGTTGCCGCGAGGTTTATTCAACAAATTCGATTGAATTTGGTAGGCATGGATGAGTGGATCCAAGATAGATTTCCAGTCATCAGTCCATTCCTCAATGCCTACAAAGACTAGTTTGAGTTGATTTTGTGCCTCAGCAGAATTTTCCCGTAGCAGTAAAAGGCATAAAAAAATCTGCGGCATATGAGGCAAATCAATGCGACGTTTTTTGGAACGAGTGCGTTGCTGTTTAATGGCTGCTTCCAAACATTGTCGCGAGTAATCGAAATTGCCTTTAAGGAACTCGGCGCAACCTTGAATTTGCGATTGATAAGTACCACATCGTCCAGCTAAGGACTCCAATGCTGATATATTACCTTGTGCCGCGAAAAGATCCGTCGCGGCCACAATATCCTCGTCCGACAAATCCCCCAACCCATCGAACAACTCCATCGCGAGGCGAGCTATTTCTCCGCGTCGCGATTCGCCAAACACCGTCAGTTGCCGTGCGGTTCGCTTAAGAAAGTCTGAGCGAAACTGACTTGGTAATCGGTTGAACCATTCCAAATCGAAAGGGTCCAGCAAGTAGGGTTCATTTTTGGAACGCTCCTTCAGTTTGTGCCATTGGTCCCAATTGGCACTGTAAAACGCCATTCTTAGTTGGCGAGCCATCTTGTCATTAGAACCCCCGGAAGACCAATGATAGTGATAGCCGAAATTGTCATCCGTAGTGGGTGGGTCAACTAAGTCCACGACTTTCTGGGCCATTCCGCTGGCATAGGCTTGACGAAAGACATAGTCGTTCAACAAGTAAGAAACTTCAATTGGCCCTACATTTGAATTGGCCACATAATTAAACAAGCCGGCTTGGATTGCCCCGTCGATTAAGTTGCGGTTCTCGCGCGTATCGAGAGTCTTGTCTTCGCCATTTTTAATTTTGAGCTTTTTGGCCATCTCACTTAGCCGCGTCCTCGATTGAGAATCAGCAACAGCAGCAATTTGAAGTAGCTGTTTAGTCGTCAGATCGAGTCGTTCGTAGGCGTCGATTAACTCGCGTTGCTCAGCAATAATTTTGGTTTCGCTCACGTCATCAAACTCATTTTATTGTGATCGGATCGCATTGCGGTTCCGCTTGGTTCAGCAAACATAACCGATTGTGACGCGAGCAGGTTCATTGGCCAAGCCAACTTTGTCCCGGTTTGGGATTTTTTTGCGGCGATACCGGCGATAGAAGAATGTAATATTTGAGCAAACGATTTTTTAGGGCTAGACGTTTACTCTAGGCTCAAAGCATTCGAAACCCGCATGGCAAGTTGAAACGATCGGCGTTATTGACCGAGATTTACTTTGGCCACATCCGGCGGATTGGGCATTTCCCAAAGTCGTTGTGGGTCGCCATAAAGGGCATTCGCAACATAATTGCCGGTAAGCACCGACAGTTTTGAATGTCCGCCTTGTGGATTTGTTACATAAATGTCGACTTGTTGCGGCAAGCTCGCTTGTTGATCCGGGAGAAACGTATGGTGCGACGAATCGATGTAGGCAATCTGACGACCTTGGCCATCGTAGAAAGTTTGACGCAAGACAATTGCTCGCTTTGGGTCTACCTCGCATTCCCGAACCCGCATTCCAGTCGGTGTCTGGATATAAGATTGAATTGCTACGCGACCATTGGATTTTGGAACCGGACCCACATGTCGATCGGATGGACGAAATTCGACGAAGCCCAAGGCATCGAGCAACCATTGCGGTTGCAATTGGGTCATTTGTTGCATGGGGCTCGTTTGATAATCGAGATGTCGCGCATAGTACAGCATTGGCGGGTCGTTGGGTAGCGCTGCTTTCTTCCAGATCCAAAAATATTCATCGTTACTGCCCAAATCAAAGCCCAGCTCATTCATATTCATCACGCCAGCTTGCAACCGCAACCGCGCGGGACGCTCGATCTGCAAATCACCTCGCAAAGTGGCCGGCAACCCGTCCATGGTCACACGAACATCGGTCTTTATTTGACGTACCTGTTGCGTCTGACTCTCAATCGCCGCAATAAGTTGTTCCAAGGTTGGCTGCGTATCTAAAACCACAGGCACAGCCGGACGCGTTTGGCGAAACCTATCAAACAATTGACAGCCGGTGGATAACAATAAATTGCAAAGGGTAATCGACAATAAAAGTAGGTAGCTCGTTGCACGGCTTGTCGATCGAGACTGGGCAAGGCTCATACTACGTCCCTTCGGCCTCTAGGCTGGGGTCCACCGTCGCTTGTGATTGATCCGTAAATAGTTTTTCACTCAACTCAGCTTGAATTTCTTGGATTCGTTCAGGCGTAAGTGTTACGGTAGGCACTTGGTATTCTTGTTTTGTTTTCAAATCGACCAACTCCATTTGATCGGTATCACCAGCTCGTAGCTTTTCCTGAAAGTGCAGTATCTTTTTGCGAATCAGCACCAAGGCCAATACAAAGGCAATATCAGCCGATTGTGGTTGTCCCAAATAATGCTGAAACACGCCGAGCAAAATTTCTGGCGGGGCCCAGTAAACTCGTCCTTTTTCCAGATCTGGTACCCGACTGCGCCACCATCCCACATTGTCAGGTGGCGGGCCGGTCCAAGCTGCGGTGGAAATGTCTTCACGCGCTAAAGTTCCGTCGGCTTGTTCAACTAAAACCGAATAGAACCATTCGCCTCGTTGGATAGGTTGACCGGTTCGACTGCATTGACGGCTTGAGCGACGAAACTCAAATTCAGTCATGCAGCCCTCCCACTGACGTATTTCAACACAGCCCAAACGAAAATTGCATCAATGCCTCGTCAACCATTGAAATGCTCGGTAAACTCGACGAATACTCGATTTGAACGGTGTACGCGACCAAGCCGACAACATGCCGCATTTAGTCAATTCGCGCGGATCGTAGCGAATCTAGCGGCCCAAGGCAAACCCAAGTTTCCGCTGATTTCGGCTTTTTCAGGTTGAATTTTGCGGTTGGTACGTAAATGATTAAGGGCATACCGAAAAATCTAACACATTTCGCCGATTCATTGCGAATAAGTGCTAGCTTGCTTGAGGTCTCCGTCATAATCAATTCGAGAGTGAGTTTTTGGCCAGGCATCGGTGCTGTGCCAACTCGCTGGGGTTGGCATTGAGTGGGGCGGTCGTTGATTTTCAAGGAATTTCCATTGTTTTCTTACACGCGACTTCTATCGCCGGCACGGTGGCTAGGTCAAGTCCATAGCTGGTCACAGCGGTATGCCCCCATGTCACAGGAACAACGGCGGCAAGTGGCACTGGACTTGGCTTATGAAGCGCGCGAACAGGGGCATATTCGACAGGTGCTACCGCAAGCGTTTGCGTTGGTGCAAGTTACTGCGGAACAAACGATAGGGTTGCGACATTTTGATGTGCAATTATTGGGTGGTCGGGCTCTAGCTCACGGTCACATCATTGAGATGCGAACCGGAGAAGGTAAAACGCTGACCGCCGTTTTGCCGATGTTTGTTCACGCGTTGCTCGGTCGGGGTGTACTTTTAGGTACCGTCAATGATTATTTAGCGCGTCGCGATGCCCAGTGGATGGGGCCAGTTTATGAAGCGTTGGGTTTAAAAGTCGGCATTATTCAAACCGAGATGGAACGCGATGAACGACGAATTGCTTATCAAGCCGATGTGACCTATGGCACGATGAAAGAGTTCGGATTTGATTTCTTGCGCGATCGAGCATTGCAACGTCAAGTTGAGACGGCCCAGTTGTGGTACGGTCAAACGGCACCGACCAATCTCAATTCACAAAGCGTCCAGCGCAAGCCTTATTTCTTTTTGATCGACGAAGCAGATAGTATTTTGATCGACGAAGCACGGACGCCTATGATCCTTAGTGCCGCCGAAGATCCCAACGCTCAACAACGGCAACGCGATCTTTATCTGTGGGCTGCCCAAGTCGCGCCACAGTTTTCCGAGGATGAGCATTATTTATATGACAAGGAAAAACGAAAAGTCGAATTGACCACCATTGGCACGGCATATTTGCGGCAGCTGGCCAAGTCGCCCAGCTTATCTGGCGTGGGCCTTGTTGAAATGTACGAATTTGTCGAGCGAGCGATTCAAGTCCATCGTGACTATCATCTCGATCGCGACTACGTCATTCGCGATAATGAGATCATGATTGTCGACGAAGCGACTGGGCGAATCTCGCACGGTCGCCGTTGGAGTCGCGGTATTCACCAAGCGATTGAAGCCAAAGAACAAGTGAAGGTCACGATGGAATCCCGAACGCAAGCTCGCATTACCGTGCAAGCGTTTGTCAATCGATTTCCATTGATTGCCGGTATGACCGGTACTGCTGATGCCAGCAAGCGTGAATTCAAACGGGTTTATCGCACGCCAGTAACGGTTGTTCCTCCCAACAAACCAAATCGTCAAGAGTATTGGCCAACGATCGTAACGCCAACCGAGAACGAAAAGTTTGCCGCAGTTGTTGCTGAAATTCGTTCAGTGCATGAATTGGGTCGGCCGGTGTTAGTCGGGACCAAGTCGATCGCTAAAAGCGAAAAGTTGTCGGCATTACTGAAAGATGTGGGCATCGAACATGTAGTGCTGAACGCGAATCACATCGAACGCGAGGCGGAGATTGTTGCTCAAGCCGGCGGTCGCGGCCGCGTTACGGTGGCAACCAATATGGCTGGACGTGGAACCGATATTCAAATTACAGACGAAGTTCGCGAGTTGGGCGGTTTGCATGTGATCGGCACGGAAATGCACGAGTCAAGTCGAGTTGATTGGCAGTTGTTTGGGCGTTGTGGGCGACAGGGTGATCCTGGGTCGATTCGGCAGTATTTGGCGCACGAAGACTCATTGCTCGAAATGGCATACGGTGTTGCCAAAGCCAAACGCTATCGGACAATCGGCACAACCCGCGCAACTGAATGGTGGATTCGGTTGTTTCGCCACGCGCAGCTGAAAGTGGAACGCCGCCACTTCCGCGCCCGTAAACTGCTCATGTATAATGAAAAAATGACCACCAAGAGTCAGCGAGAAATGGGCTTGGACCCGATTTTAGACCATTTGTTGGACTGAGTCTTTCGGACTTGGAACATCATGGCCCTGCGATCGGGCTGTTTTGCCAATCCAGATCGTCGTCATTTTTGTAGGCTTGCCGTACTGCGAGCAACGCTGCCGGTGACGCGGCTGTGTACTCGAACCTTACCGTACTGGCCGGACGCCAGTCGCAATTTACTTCTCGATCTAGATCGATCGCTAGGAAGCGATTGGGCTGGGAGGCGATTAGATTAGGGCGAGTAGCCGCCGAAAGGAAAACGCCAATGACAAATGTCACACGAAATCCGCAAATGAATGCAGAACAAACAAAGCAACAAGTCTACCAAACGATTCGTCAACTCAAGGAACTCGCGCGATCGCCAGTTTCGTTTGAGGAGTTTTGCCAAACCTTATTGACAAAAATTGTCCCGATTACCGGTGCCTATGGTGCGATCATCTGGCGGGCCCGCGATGTCACGGCCGTCGAACCATTTCGCGGCCTAGGTCCTCGGGTCAAGTCTCCCGAGCTTCATGGGCCTACGCATCACGAATGGTTGCTGGAGGTAGTGCGCTCACAACAAGCGGTCTGTCGCATCAGCGATTCGTTCGTCGACGGTAACGCAAGTGCTAACTTGAGTACTAACACAGACGCTGAGGCCGACCCAAATCATGGACCTGCGATCGACCAATCCAGCCGAGAAGATTTGAATACCGATTCGGTGACCTACGAGCCTTTGGACCGCGATGCCGATTTGGACACTCGAGCCTCCGCTGAGACGACTGCCTCCGTTGACGGCGCCGAAGCGAATGATGAGACCGATGCCCAGATCGAAGCGGACGACAAAGAAGTGGACCTTGAAAATAGTTCAGCGGCCATGTTATTGATGGCTGTACCCATCTTTGATCGGATGCAAAATATTTGGGGTGTGTTGGAACTATTGCAACGTCATCCCCTCAATGCGGCGGCAGAACAAGGTTACCTCAAATTTTTGGCGCAAGTCGCGGATTTATTTCAGCGATGGCAATCGTTTCAACATCAGCGGCAAGCGGTAACAGAGAACTCATCCGTGCAGCAAGTGTCGCAGCCCGTGAATGTTGCAGTACAACCGTTGTCCCCATCGCTGCCGACCAAGCCCGTATCGGAATCTGGAAGCGCTGGAGCGTCGCAACGGTTAGAGTTTGTTAAAGAAATCCACCGATCGATATTTCAAGATGAAACTTGTTATGCAATTGCCAATGAAACGCGGCGATTGCTCAACGTCGATCGAGTCAGTGTGGCATCGATTCAAGGCAAACGCAGCAAAATTGCTGCGATCAGCAGCCAAGATAAATTTGACAATCGCGCTAATGTGGTGCGAAAACTGAACAAAGTGGCTCAATTGGTGGCCGCGGCTCGAAATCCGATTTGGATCACGGGCGACACTTCGGGGTTAGCACCAAAATTGGCTGCCGCCGTCAACGACTATTTGGATGAATCGCACAGTCGAACTTTAGGCGTCTTTCCGATCATCGATACAGCCCCAAAAGCGGGCGACGGTGATCTCGTTCGACGCCAAGTGGCCACTCGCGAAAAATGTCTGGGCGTTGTAGTCATCGAGCATTTTGCCAATGAGATCTCGCAAGATTCGATTTCTGATGCGTTGCAGTTGGTTACCGAGCAATCTGCCAGTGCTTTGGGAAATGCGCGTCGTACCGGCGATGTGATGTTTTTGCCGCTGTGGATGCAATTGAGTCGCGCTAAGAATTTCTTATTGGGCGAACATCTCAACAAGACGTTGTTAGCCACCGCGGTTGTTGTCGGCATTACTTTGGCACTGTGTTTTTGGCCAGCTGCTTTGCGAGTCAAGGTTAATGGGGTTTTGCAACCTGCGAAACGCGTCAATGTTTTTTCGCAACTCGATGGCGTGGTCGACCGCGTGTTTTTGACCGAAGATCGACAAGTCGTGCAAGCCGAGCAAGTGTTAGTGGAGCTGGACTCAAAACCACTGAAACTAAAACACAAAGAGCTCGAAGGCCAGTTGCGAACCATTGGCGAACAATTGCAAAGCTTGGAACGACAACAAGTTCAAATGACTCGGTTGACACCCGAAGACAGCATGAAGTTGGCTGGCCAAATTGAACAGTTGCGGATCCAACGCACTGGACTACAAGGTCAATTAGAATTGGTCGCGCAACAAATGGCCGTATTGCAAATCAAAAGCCCGATTGATGGCACCGTGATTACTTGGGATGCCAGACGACGATTAGAACGATTGCCAGTGCAAGCCAATCAACCGTTGGTCTCCGTTGCCGATTTGACGGGTAAATGGCAATTGGAATTGATGATTCCGCAAGGTCGCGTGGGTTATATCGGTCAAGCGCTTGAGGAGTCGCCGCAAGGCGTGCCGACACGATTCATGTTGGCAACGGATCCGAATCATACGTATGAAGGTCAGCTGGTTAAGATTGCCGATCGCGGGGAGATGAATCCCCAGGGTGATGTGGAGTTTCGAGCGATCGTAGAGATTGATGCCGAAGCTTTGCCCGTGTTACAGCCAGGAGCGGGAGTGGCCGTTCGTGTGGATTGCGGCCCGCGACCGTTGGGGATGGTTTGGTTTTATCAATTGATCGATTACGTTCGTACTCGAGTTTTGTTTTAATTTCGCTTGGAGACTGGTTGATGCGGCTCATTTGCTCGCGACCTTCCGGTACGGCGCATAGGACTATATTCAATCATTTAGGAAATCAGCGTCGATATGGCTTCGGTTTTGTCAGACCATCAATCACCACCCATCAAACTGCGAATGCGCGGCGATTTGTCGTGCACGCGGCAAACCTATCAAGGGGTGGAATATTGGGTTGTCAAAGAGCCTTTGGCGCAAAAGTACTATCAATTCCCTCCCCATGTTTATCACTTATTAAAGCAACTCGACGGCCGCAAATCGGCCGAACAGATATTAGAAGACTACCATCGGCAATTCGCGCCCAAACGAATTAAACCGGAAGAGCTGCAGCAGCTATTGCAGCGATTTCACAAAGACTCGCTGGTCGTGGCCGATGCAGCCGATCAGGGAGTGGAACTGCTCAAACGCGGTCGCAAAAATTGGTGGATGGAGTTGTTGCAGAAATTCACCAATTTGCTGGCGATACGTTTTCGAGGCGTTGATCCGGATCGTTTTTTGAATGGCTTGACCCACTACACGGGATGGTTGTTTACGCCGCTGGCGGCTTTGGGTGTCGCTGTTTTGGCGATTGTCGCACTGTTATCCGTACTGGTAAATTGGAATGAATTTCAAGCCAACTTGCCAGGCTTTGATCAGTTTTTCGATGTCAACAAATGGTATCTGTTTGCAATTGTTCTGGCGGTCACAAAGATCTTTCACGAATTTGGTCACGGCGTTTCCTGTAAAAAGTTTGGTGGTGAGTGCCACGAAATTGGATTTATGCTGCTGGTGATGACGCCGTGTCTCTATTGCAACGTGTCCGACAGTTGGCGATTGCCCAACAAATGGCAGCGAGCTACCATCGGTGCGGCAGGCATGTATGTCGAAATCATCTTGGCGACGATTGCTACATTTGTTTGGTGGTTCGTACAGCCTGGATTGGTCCAAGACATTTGTTTACAAATCATGTTGATCAGCTCGGTAAGTACGGTGTTATTTAATGGCAATCCGTTGTTGCGATTTGACGGGTATTATATCCTGAGCGATTTGTTAGAAATCCCAAACTTGCACCAGCGTTCTTCGCGGGCCCTTAATACGCTATTGGGCCGACATTGGTTGGGATTGAAGATGCCGCCCGATCCGATGTTGCCGCGAAATCGATTGGTCGCATTTGCGCTGTTTATCGTAGCATCCTTTTTGTATCGCGGATTTGTGTTATTTTCGATTTTGGTTTTCTTAACGAAATGGTTGGAGCCTTATGGGCTGGAGGCAATTGGACAATCCATTGCCTGGTTTTCGTTTGCCGGGATGATTGGCTGGCCCAGTTATCGGTTGTATCGTTTTTTTGCAGTTCCGGGACGTATCATGCAGATCAAGCCAAAGCAGTTTGCGATTGTCAGTACAATTGCTGCCGTCGTAATAGGGTTCGTGCTATTCACGCCTTGGCCCCATTACATTCGTTGTCGCGTGGTATTGGTTCCTCGACAGATCGAATCCATCTATGCTCAGGAAACAGGTGTCTTGCGTGAGTTGCTTGTTAAACCGGGAGAGACGGTAGCTGCGGGTCAAGTCTTAGCTCGTTTGGAGAATCTTGATTTGGCGTTGGAAGTGCAACAACTTGTCAGCGAGCGAGACCAAGCGGTGAAACAGCGCGAATTGATGCAACGAGCCAGTGCCAACGTGACGGAGAACTTTGAGTACATTCAGCAGCTATCCGTTTTGACCTCTGAGATCCTCAAACACGAACAAGTGTTGGAGAATTTGAGTCTGCGACAGGGCGAACTGGAATTGCGTTCACCAATTGCTGGCACGGTGATTGCCGCCCCGTTTTCCGAAAATGTACCCGGAGAAGTGGAAACCCCATTGGTCGACCGCCAGCCTATTCTGTTAGGACAACAACAAGGAACAACATTGGCTCGCGGCCAGCGATTATGCGAGGTCGTAAATGCCGATCAATGGCAAGCAGTATTATTGTTGTCGGAATCGCAAATCGAGTGGTTGCAAATGGGCGCGACCACTAAAATCAAATTGCACGCTCATCCCGACCGCACCTGGGAATCGAAAATAGAGTCACTCGGTGTCTCCGATCGACTTTTAAATCGGCAAACTCGGATGGATGGCCCAGATGTCATGCAATCTCGCGTTCGCGTTCCCGACTTGTTGACGGAGTTGGTCGCCAAGTCGGATCAAGAATCAATTCAGTATTTTGCACAAGTTCCGCTAGACCTCGACGGAATCCCCACGCGAATTGGCGAGGATGGGCAAGGCCGCATCTATACGGGAAATCGCAGTTTGGCATCCCGAATTTGGCGTTGGTTTAACGAGACCTTTGGTGGATAATCAGCGCTATGTTTCGCTTTATCCATGTAGCCGATATTCATCTTGATAGCCCTTTGCGGGGATTGGAACGTTACGAAGGCGCACCAGCCGATGAAATCCGGCTGGGGTCAAGACGTGCGCTGGAGCGACTCGTCGAGTTTGCCTTGGAACGACGCGTCGATTTTGTAGTGATTGCGGGCGACGTCTACGACGGGACGTGGCCGGATCACAACACGGGGCTATTTTTTGTTAAACAAATGGCGCGGCTGGCGGAACACTCGATTCCGGTGATTGTCATCAGCGGCAATCACGACGCTGAAAGCAAGATGACTAAGAACTTGCGCTTGCCAGAAAATGTCCAGCGATTGGATCATCGACGTCCAGAAACAGCTCGGTTTGATCGTTTGTCCGATCTGCGAGTGGCCGTGCACGGTCAGTCATTTGCCCAACCCAAGGTCCTGGATAATCTCGCGGCAGATTACCCGGCGGCTGTGCCGAATTACTACAACATCGGATTGTTGCACACGTCGTTAATGGGATACGAGCAACACGATCCTTATGCTCCATGCTCGCTCACAGATTTGCAGCGGCTCGGATATGACTACTGGGCGTTGGGGCATATCCACAAACGCGAACAATTGTGTATCGAACCAATGATTTGTTTTTCCGGCAACATTCAGGGCCGTAGCATTCGGGAAACCGGCGCCAAAGGTTGCCAGTTGGTTACGGTCGATGAATCGGGTCAAACAACTTGCGAATTTGTGCCTCTCGATGTAATGCGTTGGGAACACTGTCACGTGGTGATTTCGAATCCGGGTGACTTGGACGATTGGTTGCAAGCTTTTCATGACCAAGTGCAAATACTTCAAAAACGCCATGACGGTTTGCCGTTGGCATTGCGCGTGAGCTTTACTGGCGAAGGCGTGGCGAATTCCCATATTAGCGGTGATTGGACGCACGTGGCCAATCAAGTTCGCGCTGAAGGGATTTCAGCTACCGCTGGAAATTGCTGGATTGAAAAAGTGGTCCGGCAGTCGCGGGCCTCTTCCACAATCGGCGCGATCGAAAATATCGATTGGCAAGGCGGCCCGTGGTCCGAAATTGTCCAAGTGGTCAATGCCGGACTGGACGATCCGACAATCGCCAGCAGTTGGATTCAGTCGTTAGCCGACTTGCGAAAAAAGTTGCCAGACGAGTTGTTGCGAGGAGACGACGGATTGCCACTGGATCAACCCGAATGGCTGAGGGCAATCGCGTTGGAATTACCCGCGGAATTGGCAAGGCGATTGCAGTCGCGAGGTGAATTGTGAGATTTGTCGAGCTCCACCTTAAGCGGTTTGGTCCATTCACTGATGTGGTGTTGCCGCTGTTTAATCACTTGCCAACTCAAGTAGCCAATTCAACGGTCTCTAAGGAATCGTCGCACAAACAACAATTAGAAATGCCACCACGAGGCGGCATGCATTTGGTTTACGGACCCAACGAAGCAGGCAAGTCGACCACATTGAGGGCGATCACTCAGTTATTGTTTGGCTTTCCGCATCAGACACAAGACGATTTTATTCATCAATCTCGCGATCTCCGCATTGGCGGTTTATTAGAGCTGGCTGGTGAGCAACTAAGCGTCGTGAGGCGCAAAGGTCGCAAGGGAACGCTGTTTGCCGGCGATGACGAAACGGAACTGGATGGCAGCTTTCTTGATCAAGCCTTGAGCGGTCTCGATCTGGAGCGGTTTCGTTCACAGTTTGGAATAAATTACGAGCAATTGGTCGCTGGTGGACGCGAAATTATCGCCGGAAAAGGTTCAGTCGGCGAACTATTGTTTTCTGCGGGAGCTGGAATCGCCGGTATCCATCACTTGCGAGATCAGCTTAAACGCGAAGCCGAGTCGTTGTTTTCGCCACGCGGGAGCAATCAGCGGATTGCCGTACAATCCAAAGAGCTCGAACGGTTGCGACAAGATCGTAAATCGGCCGCGCTGGCAACCGATCGGTGGGTTCGCATCGATGGCGAACTTGAGTCCTTGGTTGCGGAAAAAGTATCGTTGGAAGATCAAAAGCACCAAACGCAGCGAGAACTCGATCGAAACCAACGGTGGGTTAAAGCAATACCACTGGTTCAACGCCGACAACAATTGATCGAACGCATGCGGTCGTTGTCCACCGTGCCGCGATTACCGCCAGGGTTTTCCGAACGTCGCGTCCGAGTTTTGACGCAATGGCACCGAGTGGAGGAGCAATTAGCTCGACAACGCGAACTATTGGTGTCGGCCAAATCAAAATTAGAGAACTGTGTTGTCGATCATGACGTTTTAGCAGTTGCCGAACAAATCCAGCAACTGCGTGACGAATGGAGCGTGCATGCGACGGCCCAACGCGATAGTGCCGAACTGCTCAGGCGCCAAGAAACTGGCCGTGAACGCTTGCAATGGTTGCAACAAGAATTAGTTCAGTCACCAAATTGGGACACAGAAAAACGACGTTTGACTTCGCTCGAACGCCAAACGATTTTTGAACTGATTAAACAACATCAGCGATTGTCATTGGATCGCGATGAGAAAACGCAACGCGTTAGAGAGATCACAGAAGAAGACCGACGCTGGCAACAGGAACTTGCACATCTGCCCCCGGCATTCGATCTGTCAGTTTTGGACCTGTCGCTTTCCCAGGCGCAAACCGCCGTGGCGCGCGCTCAGGCTCATGAAAAACTCCGTCAGACATTGGCAAAACAGCAACGAGAGTTTCGGCGGCTATGTCAAAAGGCTGATTTGCCAGAGGATCCGTCGGTTTGGTTGGCATGGCAAGTCCCCGGGTTGGAAACGCTCGATCAGTTTAATGAACGGATGCGGGCGGAACAAACTACTTGTGAGCAAGCACAATTAAGGTTGGCGGAAGAGCAAGAACGACTGGACGCCATTCAGCAGCAGTGGCATCAACTTCAAATCGTTCACCAAGTGCCACGAGAGGAGGAGCTGCACTCGGCTCGCGATACTCGTGATCGGCTATGGCAACAAATTCTAACCGAATTGGAAACACGAGTTGCTCGTCAGAATTTGCCCGAAAACAAAGCTGGCCGATGGGAATCGTTGGTCGCGGAGTTTGTCGCCGCACAGTTACAAACGGATCAACTGGCCGATCGTTTACTGCAGGCGGCAAATCATGTTGCGACCCAGCGGCAATTGCACGCCGATCAATCGGCGGCGGTACAGCGTTTGGCCGAACTGAATCGCGTCTTGGCTCAACGCCAAGCACAAAGTGATGCGACATTGTCGCAATGGCATTCATTGTGGCGCGAATTGGGAGTGACCGCAAAATCTCCCGCGGAAATGAAGCTCTGGCATCGAAACTATGAACGAGCGCAAGAACTAATTGCTGAAATCTCGGATGCTGAGGCTGAGTTACAGCAAGTTGATCAGGCTGTAGAGCGGCAAATCAATGAATTGAGATCGAGACGCCACGAGTGTTTGGCCATTACCCAAGTAACAATGTCCGCGACATCTCAAGAAAGTTCCGCTAAAGATTTGGCGGAGCGATTGACGGAAGAATTGGCTTTAACTTCAGCAGCTCGTCAAGCGGTGTTACAACACAATCTACGACGCCAACAAGCGGTCGAAAGCACACAACAAGCTGCCGCGCGATTGCCCGGACTGCAAGCAGAATGCGAACGAGTCATGGCATCGCTTGAGCTCTGGCAATCCGAGTGGCGACAGGCTCTATCGCCTTTGGGTCTCGACAGCGACGTAACGCCGCAAGTTGCTCAACACGTTTTAGAATTGCGCCAACAGGCAGAAGAAGTCTGGGTGTCTGCCGCTCAAATCCAAAAGCGTCTCGACGACATGCAGACTAATTTGCAAAACTATCGGCAACGGTTGAATCCGTTGGCAGTTCGATTGCAGATTGCCTGTGATGAGTTGGCGGATGACCAGCTGATCGGCGAACTTCAGCGGCGTTTAGTTTTGGCACAAGAAAAATCAACCTTGTTTAAAGAGCTACAGCAACGATTCTCCGACCAACAGTATCGGCTCGATGAGCTGGAGAATGAACGCGCGGTCGTGCAAGTAGATTTGCAGATGTTGTTGGCGGACGCCCAAGTGGAACGCCCCGACGCGTTAGTTGAAGTAGAGCAACATAATTTGGAGTTGGAAAAGTTTGAAGTGGAGTTGCAGCAGGTTGAATTGCAATTGACAGAACTGGCCAGTGGCAAGCCCTTGGATTCCTTTATCGAGGATGTGTCCGCGGGAGATATGCAGGAGTTGCAAATTCAATTGGAGCCGTTAACGGCGCAATTGCAATTGCTGCAACGTCAATTGGACGAAAGCAATACGGCGATAGGAGAGCGGCGAAACGAACTGCGACGATTTGATGGAGGGGCCACCGCGGCGGAACTGGAACAACAAATCCAGCAAGTTCTAGCGAGTTTGCGAAGCGACGCCGAGCATTACGCGCGATTGAAATTGTCGACGGTTGTACTGGATGAAGCGTTGCGGCGATACAAAGAAAAGAATCAAGGCCCGATCGTGCTGCGGGCCAGTGAACTGTTTTCACAATTGACTCTAGGGTCCTTTGTTGGACTGCGTGTTGATTTTGTCGAGGACGAAAATGTGCTGGTCGGAATTCGCCGCAATCAGCAAACGGTGCCAGTGGATGCGATGAGTGAAGGCACCAGCGACCAGCTGTTTTTGGCCTTGAGATTGGCCAGCTTGGAGATTTATTTTGACCAACATCAACCAATTCCCGTGATAATCGATGACATTCTGATAAATTTTGACGATGAGCGAGCGACCGCGGCCTTAATCGCGTTGCAGCAGTTGTCGCGTCGGACGCAAGTGATTTACTTTACCCATCATCCTCACGTTTTGCGTTTGCTGGGCGAGATCCACGAGCCAGGGACTTTTGTATGTAAGTTGCCGACACCCATTTGGATGGCTGCGGCGGATGAATCATCTGAAAGTACAAGCCGCTAACAGGCCCTGTGACTAAAGGCAACAGTGACTTACAACAACAGTGAAAGCAATGATTGACGAGCAGCTGTGGCAAGCTTATTTGGAAACGGATTATTACGTTCATTCGTTGCAGTTGACGATTGCCGTGGGACAACGTCACGCGGAGTTGGACCGCTATTTGGCGAGTTGGGGTGCCCAATGTTTTGCTTTTATGACGGCATGGAATCCTCATTCGCAATCGTTATCTGATGAAGAGAACCGGCGTAGGAATGCGCGCTTAGAGCGACATTTGAATGAGTTCGGGTATCGCTATTTATCAGGAGCGGGGATATCTCGGACGCACGCTTGGCCGCCAGAAGAAAGTTTTTTGGTAATCGATATTCCGCCAACTGCTGCGCTCGAGATTGCGGCCAGCTTTGAACAGAACGCGATTGTGTTTGGGGTGCGAGGTCAACCGAGCAAACTACTTGCAGTTCGCGATGTGTAGATGAAATCGGCCACATCAGCGCGACCTTTGTGGCTAGAAAGTTTGCTGGCTAGAATACAAATCGCGTCGAATTTACTCATTGCCGACCCCTGGCCAGCTTGGAGGTCGTGCAGCTTACAAGTTGTTTACTTCAGGATCGATTTGCAGAATCTTTTTTTGCTGTCGACGAGCGATTTCTTGACTTAAGCAGTCGCACTCGCGCTCCCCTAGCTGTCAAACTTTCGCTCCTGCCAGCAAGCTGCTCATCGTACCACACAAGTCTTCAGGAATTATTAAATTTTTGGTGAACCCGAGGTTGGCCACAGTAGTAGTTGTGTTATTGAATGGATTCCCAGTAATATCGATTACGGAGATGCTAA
>JBGSMY010000291.1:0-4283 GCA_041739975.1 Pirellulaceae bacterium | reverse complement strand
GCGGCGGCGGTATCGGCGGTGGCGGCATCGGCGGTGGTGGCATCGGCGGTGGTGGCGGTGGTGGCGGTATCGGCGGTGGCTTGTTCTAAAGCACGGCTAATCGATCGTCCGAATCGGAAAAATCCAATAACCCGCTGACTTGTCAGCGGGTTTTTTATGTTGTGGGCCGTTGGTAAGGCTCGTTTTGGCCGATAGAATAGCCGGTTGGCAAATCTTCTATCACAGAAACAGAGCAAGTCATGATTGAAATCAAGGTTCCCGCGTTTGGCGAATCCATTCAAGAAGTGCAAATCTCTAATTGGCTAAAAAATGTCAACGACTGGGTCAAACGAGATGATGAAATCGTAGAATTGGAGACGGAAAAAGCCTCTCAAGCCGTACCCACACCGGAATCGGGGTTTATCCGCAAAATTCTTGTCGCCAATGGAGCCTTTGCCAAAGTGGGCCAAGTCCTCGCATTGTTGGAACCTGCTAATTCTCCGGCCGGCGGTGGCGACAATGCTGCGCCTCCCAAACAAGCATCCGCCGCCTCGGTTCCCAACGGAACTCCCAACAGTTCAAATTCGTCCACCGGGTCGCCAACACCCATGGCCGGCTCAAGCCAGACAGACAATTTGGCGACAAACAGGGCGACGTCAAATACATCTTCGCCAAAATCAGCGCCAGCTCAACCAAGTGTCCATGGTTCCAGCGGTGAAGGAAAGGAAGACAGTCATGGGCCAGTGATGCCCGCGGCTGAGAGACTAATGGCCGAACATGGCATCCGCCCACAACAACTTCAGGGCACGGGGCCAGGAGGTCGCATCCTCAAAGAAGATGTCACTCGTTTTGTGCAGTCCAACCTGACACAAGCCCAATCGGTTGCGTCCGGCCTCTCAGCCGCAAACCAAACTAGTGCGTTGAACTCCAGTTCGGCATCATCAAACGCCACTCAAGCCGCGGCGGGCAGCACTCCATCTTCGGCCGGCAAAACATCGGAACACAATTGGGATGACTCTGGTGACGAACGCAAAGAAGATGTGCGTCCGATGAGTATGATCCGACGTACCATTGCCACTCGACTGGTAGAAGCCCAACAAAGCGCAGCGTTGCTAACGACATTTAATGAAATTGACATGTTCCCGGTGATGGAACTTCGCTCGCGTTACAAAGATCCCTTCCAGGAAAAGCACGGAGTCAAATTGGGATTCATGTCTTTCTTTGCCAAGGCCACGGTGGAAGCCCTCAAGCGGTTTCCAGCCGTTAATGCCGAAGTCCGCGGCACCGATGTGGTTTACCGAAATTATTTTGATATTGGCATCGCAATCGGCGGCGGCAAAGGACTGGTCGTCCCGATTTTACGAAACGTGCAACGCATGAGTTTTGCCGATATCGAACGACGAATCGGTCAGTATGCCGAACTTGCCAAAACAAACAAACTTAAACCTGCGGACTTAGAGGGCGGTACATTTACGATCAGCAACGGTGGTGTCTATGGAAGCTTGCTTTCGACGCCAATTGTCAACCCACCGCAAAGCGGCATTCTGGGATTGCATTCCATTCAGGATCGACCGATCGCCAAAGATGGCCAAGTGGTAATTCGTCCCATGATGTACATCGCCCTGACCCACGATCATCGAATCGTGGATGGACGCGAGGCCGTCGGATTTCTCAAGACCATCAAAGAAGTTCTGGAAGAACCTGCTCGTTTGTTTTTGGAAGTCTAACCGACTGCTGACACAATGGCATTGCGGTTGTTTCCTCATCCAATCGAACCGTTTTCGTTACCGACAATTAAACTTTTTCATCTAGTTTGGACATGACCCAAGAAAACTTTGACGTTGTTGTTCTCGGCGGTGGACCGGGCGGGTATGTGGCCGCAATTCGTGCAGCGCAATTGGGACTAAATGCGGCCGTTATTGACGAGAATCCCAAATTTGGTGGAACATGTTTGCGAATCGGCTGCATACCTAGCAAAGCCTTGCTAGAATCCAGTCATTTGCTTTATGAAACACTTCACCATATGGCCGATCACGGCATCAAAGCCACCAATATCTCCGTTGACTTATCCGCCATGATGCAGCGGAAAAATAAAATCGTCGACACGCTGACGAGCGGCATCAACATGCTGCTTAAGAAAAACAAAGTCCGCGCGATTGTCGGCCGCGGGACGTTGACCAGCAATGGTGCGATCGAAGTCAAAGGCGCCGAAAATTTACTGGTGACTGGAAAGCACACAATCATTGCTACAGGCAGCATCCCGATGATGTTGCCAGGGATTGAATTCGATGGCGATTATGTGGGGGATAGCACCACGGCGCTGTCTTACAACCAAATTCCCAAACATCTGGTTGTCATCGGTGGCGGCTACATTGGATTAGAACTTGGCTCAGTCTGGGGGCGCCTCGGATCCAAAGTCACAGTGCTGGAGGCGATGGACAGGGTTCTCGCAGGTCTCGATGGCGAAATTGCAAAAATCGCCCACCGGACCTTTGAAAAACAAGGCATTGAGTTTCGCACCAATGCATGGGTAACGTCTGCCAAGCGTCAAGGCAATGGCTGTGTTGTGCAATGCAAAGACATGGAACCCATTTCCTGCGACCGCGTTTTGGTCTGCGCCGGTCGCGTGCCCAATACTCGGCAACTGGGATTAGAAAATCTGGCGATTCAAACCGACAAACGTGGTTCGATTTTAGTGGACCACCATTTCCGAACCACAGCCCCGGGTGTTTTTGCCATTGGCGATGCGATTGGTGGCGCGATGCTGGCTCACAAAGCCTCGGAAGAAGGTATCGCCTGCGTCGAGATGATTGCCACGGGATTTGGACATGTCAACTATCACGCGATTCCGGCAATTGTTTATACCCATCCCGAAATCGCAGCCGTCGGACGAACGGAGGAACAACTGCAGGCCGATGGCGTTGCCTATGTGAAAGGCGTATGTCCCTATGGCGCCAACGGCCGAGCTCGCGCGCTTGGTGATACCGAGGGGCGAATTAAAGTGTTGGCGGACAAAGACACCGATCGCATATTGGGCGTGCACGCAATTGGCGCGCGGGCCGGAGACCTCATTGCTGAAGCTGCGGTGGCGATGTCATTTGGAGCGTCCAGCGAGGACTTAGCGCGTTGTTGCCACGCACACCCCACACTTTCCGAGATTATGCAAGAAGCAGCACTGGCCGTGTCCGGTCGATCAATTCATACTTAAATAATATCGCTGGGTTTACAAGTTCATTCCAACCAAGGCTGAGTTTTGTTAGACGTTCTGACAATCGGCAACTCAATGCAGTCGTCGTTTTGAGGGATTGATCGAGCGTGGAGCAAGCTCAATAAGTAGCGCGTTGCAGTTGTGCATCAAGTTTGGCGATCCACGCGCGAACGCCACCCGGCTGGTATCCCATTTTAGAAATTACTTGACCTTGAGAATCCAAAACGAGGACGGTCGGGAATCCTTGGACGTACGATTCGTAGGTTAACTTCAGCGCTTCATTGGCTTGGGCAATCTCTAGTGGCAGTTGAGTTTTTTTAGGAAAGTCGGCTCGATAGGTTACAAAACGGTCTCGGGCCCAATTCTGGAACTCGGGTGTATTAAAAACTTCTGCTTCGAGTTTTTGACATGGGCGGCACCAATCGGATCCGACAAATTCGACCATGACCAACTTATTGGCACTGGAGGCTTCTTCCAAGATTGCTTGCCAAGCTGAAAGTCCCGTCGATTCCTCTCCAGATGTTTGCGCGATGGGTTGACTTTCGTCGGCTTGAGAAGCCGTCGAATTGAACAACGTTTTTGAGCCGTCTGGCCAACTGGATTGTTTGACCCACGGATTTTTTCCACATCCTGAGACTAGCAAAACCGTTGCGATCATTGCAAAACAAAAGCGAAACCAACCTACATCACATCTCACGGCAAACCTCGTTGGAAAACACACCGTATAACCCACGATTACGAGAAACACGCACTACCCGGTTGCTACCCGGTTGCACTGAACAAATTAGGAGCGGCGTACGACCGGGAGCACGGAACTGCCGTAAGTACGGAACTGCCGGGAGCAACGCATCGTCGGTTAGTACCTTTCGTCCACATCCATGGGCTAACCTTTGGGCCAGATATTAGAATTCGAACGAGATTGAGACAATGTCAAAATTAGCTAACGCCAGCCGGTGGGTGCATGAAGCCTAATGCGTCTGGTGGATTGGTGTAGCGTGAAAAGGAGGAAAATTGGATACTTGGGGTTCGTGTTTGTAGGAAGTTGAGGGATTTAGATACGATCAGGAAGGAAATTACCATGTCCAAGGACGGGCAA
>JBGSMY010000227.1:0-20790 GCA_041739975.1 Pirellulaceae bacterium | reverse complement strand
GTGAGTTCACGAATTTTGGCAATGGAGTTGCTAAGTGCTTGGGCCGGTGGAACTTGATCAATTTGATCGAGATATTCTCGACTTAATTCAAAACTGCTTTGGCCGACGGTCGACCAACGGCTCAATAGCGTTGTTCGTGTTCCGGACGCTAACAAACCCAACGTGGTGAGGAATAAATCGTTGCCCGTTAACGAGCCTTTAGGCCCGAAAGCACCGTCGGAATTAAAAGTCGGCATTACCAATTGTTCAGCGCTAACAAACGGCAACGATTGCCAAGCCCCCAGCGTACTGGCTGGTCGTCCGCGATCAAGTTGGAATGGATTAAAAGCAAACGGACCACCACGATCCGGTCGTTCGATGTTGGTCCACAGCACCGCCAAGTCGACAACGGAAGAATACAGACTGCTCGGGATCGCCATACGCTCTTCGAACGAGACAATCTGTGGCGATTTAGCTTGGTACTTGGCAACAAAATCGCGAGTAAGTTCGATATTTAATTTAGAATCCAGCGGACCTGCAAAAACAGCCGTGCGCGACAAAGGCCGAAAGGGACGCTGTGGCACAATGGCTGTTCCAAGCGTCGGTGCATAGCGAATTGACGCCAGTTCGACAAGAAATTTCGACTCCGTCGCCGATGAACCGATCCTCATCATCGCAAACGGAATGTACCACAACAGTCCGTCGGGGATAACGATAATTTCGCTGCCCTCAGGAAAGTCGTTAGCGCTAATTTCAGGCAGCATCGTTTGTGCAAACTGCCAAGCTGCTTCGTGCCATTTCTCATCGGTTAAGGCAGCCGCGTCAAGTTGACGATCGGACAAACCCGATGCTTTCATCAGTTTTCCCCATTGACCGGAAAGATCTTTCGATCGCTGCCATGAAAGAAGTCTGGTACCACGCGTGCTGAGCCCAAAAAGATAATGGACGTCGCCAAGCACCGTGCCGTATAACACGATTTGGTTGTCCTGCATTTTCCCGCGGATATCACTCACGGCCAATTGCGGAGGAAAAGCCATTTCTGCCGGCTCACGGGCCAGCGCAAAACTGGCCAGAAACGCTTCAAGTGATTCCGAAACATTCATCAATTCGACAAAAGTGCTGGTTTGTTGACGTTCTTCGTCGCTGTCAGCCTCTGGTTTCATTGGCAATAGCATCGTCTGCTGTTCGAGTTGTTTAGCGCGATCGGCGAGTAGTTTGTATTGGGGAAAACGAGTCAGAAAATCGGTTCGCTGCGCAATTGCTGCAGGAGTCAATGCTTGTTCTGGCGCGTGCAACATCCAGCGAAAGGCCATCAGCCGGCCGCCCAGAGGCAACTCGGCAAAAAAGCGGTGCCGTTTTAATAACTCCGATACTTCAATCGCGCGATCGAGATTCTTTTGTTTGATTAAAATCTCTGCCCAGCGAGCCATTGAACCTAAATGCGGCGTCGATAAAAAAGTCATTGCCTCCACCGGATCAAGCCGCCATTCTTGCGGCAAAGGATCGCGCAGCAACAATTGATATAACTGCTCGGCCTGACGCTCGGAAATCTTGCCACCGACGAGCAAATTGTCAGTTAGACTTAGTTGAAACAACCAAGGCGATCCAGCACGGTACCTTGTCAATGCTTGATTGAGTTCACTTAATCCGAGATCGAATTTGTTTTGGCGGAACAAGTTTAGGGCTGCCACGAAATTAGCGCGACCTGCCAACGGCCCTAGAGCCAGTTCTGTGCGGCCCATCCCCCGACTAGCTTCGTTCAATGCTACCGCCGATTTGTCGGTTTGGCCGGCTTCTGCAAAGCATTCAGCTAATCTCACTGCCAACGAAGAATGTGGTAAACGAGCGCGTTTGCGACTGGACCAAGCTATTGCAGATTCCAATGGTGGATAAGGTGTCCGTTGTGTCAATAAGTGTATTCGTGTTCCAAGCGCCAACGATTCTTCGAGGATGTCATACTGCGAAAAAATCGCCGCGGAATAACTTGCTTCCAAAGCAAGGTCCGCCGCCGTATTAAAACGTTCATTGTGGTAATCGATCCACGCCAATTCCAACAAAGCAATTGGGGTCAATGCATGATCAATGTTTCCATTAAATTGCAACGAGGCGCTCAAGGTTCGACGTGCCCGATCCCAGTCATCCATTCCTGCATAAGCAATCCCCAAGATAACTCCATTCATTGCCCCGACCAGCGTCCCATCACCACCACCCGTTCCACTGACACTGTCTAAGAAGTTACTTGTAAACGGATCGAACTTACACGTCGGGCCCTTGATGATTCGGCGACGATGGGCGGCAACGGCAACACATCGCATGATCTCGACGATATTAACAGTCTTCATTTCAGGGTTGGCCGCGACACCACCTTGTTGACCGATATTTCCAATGTTTAAGTTGCCGAACAAATATTGCATATTGTCAGGCAAGCCGGCGATTTCGAAATTTCTTCGCGATTGCCCCCAGGTAATTTGCGCGGACTGCACGGCGCCAATGCGTGGGGCGATCGCGCCAACTTGTGCCAGTCGTGTTTGCCAATCTTGCGAAGCGAAACTTGCGTACAAATTGAGGGCTTGTTCATAATACTCGATTGCTCCCCCGAAGTTCCCCATGTGATACTGGCACTCTCCAGCCATGGTCCAAAAGCAAATCGAATCAAGGAATCGTAATTCACCCATGCGGTAAGCACTACTTGCGCCGTTGTTGAAGCCGTCCAAAGCGGATTTGTATTCACCATCGTGATAGGTATTGAATACGGCGTAGTAGCCATTATGGGGGAGTGACCCGGTCTGCGCCGCAAGAGATTGTGCTAGGACTAGCCAACCGATTAGGACTGCAACCGTCCATGGTGAAACACGTTTGATTATTTCCCACGACTGCATATCGCTCGCTCCTTGTGGTTCGATTTCGCGCGAAGCCACACTATGCTCTATTCACTTGCCCTAATTTTAGATTGTACCAAAACCACCTGATTGGTTCCAACCGCGAATGAACGAGGGAATTTGGTGTTTGTCAACGTTAAAGTTGCCGGTGTGGCTGCCGGTGTCCGTGGCTGCCGGTGTTTCACCGGCAGCCACAATCTATTTTTCCAACCGTCAAACTGCCGCTCCTCCTTCCAAGCTCGCCAAGCTGGCCGCAATGATTAAATTTGAGTTTGGGATTTTCCGCCTGAAGACAGACTAACCTACCCTAGCTGTCGTTGACCTCAGCGGCAGGTTTCGTTTTGCAAGGCTTTATTTCATACTCGCGAAAACAACGCCGAAAACCATACTTCAGCAATGGACAATTGTCAGAGTGGTAGGTTGCTAGCATTCGGTGAATGAGTTTGCGGGATTTTTCGATAATTACGTCAAAGTAATCCCCAAGTGGCGCCGATAATCTTTGTAACGATTGTGATGCAATCGCAGGTTAAATTACTTATTACGTTAGTATTGAATTTACACAGAGCAGAAACGCCCGCGGAGTTTGATAGAACTATGAACACGCCAAAACGAACAAATCTTGTCTCGCTGGTTTTGGGCGCCGTGATCAGTTGCGGGGCTCTGATCTCTACGGGCTGTCAAGTCAGCATCGGTGGGCAAACCTTGCCTAGCCCGTTTTATATGAAAGACGATATCCAATATTTCCCCAAGGGTTCCGAATTCAAATTGCCTAAAGAAGCAGCGGCTCTCAAAGCAGCTTCGGGAAATCGACCCGCGGGGCAATAGTCTCGGCTGAATCTTAGTACAAATCATCGCAGCAGCCCGCATGGACGATTTATTCGCCTGCGGGTTTTTTTTGCGCGCTGTCCTCGAAAAAGATTATCATGGTGGGGTGTTTAAAGCATTCAAATAGTACCGTGTCATATCAGGATACCTCAAGCCAATGTTGGCTCGTCTGTTTTTGTTATTTTTAGTTGTCCCAGTCGCCGACCTGATGCTGTTATTGTGGTTGGCGCAGTGGCTTACGTTTTGGCCCACCGTTCTGTTGATTGTAACCACTGCCACCATAGGCGCTTGGCTCACACGGCAACAACTGCGTCAGTTGCGTCGTCGTGCTGGCCAAGGGGCAATGGGCATGGCAGCGGTTGGACCTTTATTTGGCGATTCGATAATGATCCTTTTTGGTGGTGCCTTACTTATAACTCCCGGATTGATTACGGACGTCGGGGGCTTCTTGCTGATGATCCCTGGTGTGCGAGCTTGGATCCAACGGCGGTGGTCAGCTTGGTTTTTGAATAAATTTCAATTTCAAGTGTTACAGCAGCATTCCACAACGGATCATTGGACCGTCGACGGTTCGGTCCAGGAATCATCAAGCGAAGATGACGTGGACGTTGATCCGATGGATTCCGCTGAGCGTCCTCATTTAGTCAAGCCGTTACGAGTGACAAACGAAACCAAGGTAGATCCACCGGTGCCATGACGTACACTTATTTTCGCCGATTCCGGATGGAATTTGATTTGAAACGGCAAGCTTTGGAACCGCAGATCTTGCCGGAGGGTTATCGGTTCGAACGCTGGCATGTAGATTGGATTCCCGCCCACGCTCAGGCGAAATATATGAGCTTTCGCGAAGAACTCGATACAAATGTTTTTCCCTGTTTAGGCGAAGAAACAGGTTGTTTACGGCTGATGCGAGACATTTCTAATCGCGATGGATTTTTGCCCCGAGCGACTTGGTTGATACGGACTCAGCCCAATTTCGGCTTGGACAACAATAATTCCGACGCAGAATCCAATTCCATTGCGGAATCCACGCCTGCTAACTCTTCCCTGGCAATGAGCATGACGTTGGGCGGATTGCCACAACCGGTCGGTACGATCCAAGGAATTCAAACTGACCAAGAGCTTGGTGCAATTCAGAATATTGGGATCATTCCAGAACACCGCGGCCGCGGTTTAGGGCGACGCTTGATTTTGCAGTCTTTGTGGGGCTTTCAACAATCCGGACTCGATCGGGTGATGTTAGAAGTAACAGCTCAAAATCGCGGCGCCTACCGACTCTATGAGCAAATTGGTTTTCGCTATCTCCGAACGGTCTATAAATGCCAAGATATCGTGTTTTAGCGACCGATTAAGGATCTAATTGCCGAAAACCGGTCGCTTGGCGCCCTCTCGAAATTTTTGGCTCTTTCGAGGAATTTAGTGATAAAAAAGATTTAGCCACGAAAAACACGAAAAGCACGAACGACGGATTCGGGCGGGCTTCAGAGTGGTTGCAGGGAATTGTCGGCAAGTTTGAATTCGACTCGACACGCACGTTTGCGAGGGTCACACAGATTAGATCAGTAAGCTTCATCAATCGTGGCCAATCGACTATAGAAACCTAAAGTCGTCCCCAGCCCGCCACTAAGATTCCTGGATAACCAATTTTTTACATTGGCAATCGCAGTTAAATTTGCCTGACCAACCTTTGGGCCGTAGTTTCGACCATTCAATAAAATCTACCGGATAGGTAATCTATGTTCCTCGTAACGGTTGCGAGACGAGACGAAATCGCTGTGTAGCGTCACAACGCTTACCGTCGATGCCTTCCCTACGACCGTTGTGGTCGGTACAGCCCGCACTTTAGGCACCAGGCGCGAGAACCATGGAACTTTGCGGCACATGCAACCGAGGGGAACCAACTAGGGTGCCGTTTTCTTGGCGGTTCAGTCTCGCTAAAGTCCTGCTGGGCCTTGTTTGGATTTTGCTCGACGTCGGCCAAACATGTCTTGCTCAAAATCTACTCGATCCGACGACGCAATTAGCTCAGCCAAAGACTATTGACTGGCATGCAATGCCCAATAGCGAAGCTGCGGCAGATGCTCTTGCGTTTTCTATAAACCAATCGTCGGAACCGGATCCAATCGCTTTCGATGTTTTGTCGGAGCGCCCGTGGGAAAGCAGGACGCAATCGCCCGCAGGAGAACCCCGCTACTTCTGGTTTGATGCGGCCGATTTAGGATACCAAAACACTGCTTGGGTTGGCCAGATTGGTGAACTGGATGTGCGAGTATGGGGAGTTGCCCGGGCAGCACTGCGCAGCGATCAACGCTACCAATTCACCGGTTTGGAAACGACATTTCTGACCGAGGGCCAAATGCTGGCCGATATTCGCCATTCTTGTGATGGATGGAGTTACGGCGCGTTGCTAGAAGGATATTTCAATCAACGATATGATCGAAACGTGTTAGCTGACTATCCACTTCGCGAATCGTTTCAACATAATTTTGACGTCGATACGTTGGAAATTTCGCAAGCATTTCTGAATATTCGCCGCGGCGATTGGGCGCTGGATGCCGGAAAATTTGCGACGCCTTTTGGGCGATATTATGGCGGGCAATACGTCAACAACCGCAGTGACGCCCCATTTCTGCGAACCGAATCGATTTTGTTCCGGGAAACTGGTCTTCAAATTCGTTATGAACCATCGATTTGGCGATTGGCTTTGGCAATCACCAACGGCAGTCAGGACGGAGATACTAATTCATCGAAAGCCGTAGTTTCGCGGCTTGGTTGGGATCGCGGTCAATGGGCTGGCGGAGCAAGTGTCAAATGGCAAGACGGGATCGGCAGCGAAGGTCATAAACAATTTAACAACCACGCTGGTATCGATTTGGCTTGGAAATCAGGTCGATGGTTGTGTTGGGGAGAATGTATTTACGATCAATATGGAACTCGGCGCCCCGGTTTAGACTTGGATGACATTACTTGGGGTCGCAGTTTGTACAATCGCCAAATCAACCGAGGTCCGCGCCAACCTCTGACAGGTGTCGGTTGGTATGTGCAGATGATACGCAATGATCGCTGGGGCGCAACTCAATTGGGTTATGGTGAATTCCATCCCGAATTTGTCGGTGATTCAATACACGACCAGATCACACGTCGCGGACTGTTAAAACGGAATTGGATGATTACCACTCATTTAGAGTGGTTTGTATTTGGAACTCTGGAAAACCAAGTTGAGAATGCTCAAGATGGTCGGCTGCGTTCTGGTTTGGCCTATGGAACCGGTCTGAGCTTTCATTTTTGAGAACACCCTATTCGTTTTATCCAGATCCCAATTGCGTGCGACGCATTTGAACGACATTTTGAAAACGGCTCTTCCGGGAATTTAGTGGTAAAAAAAATTTAACCACGAAAGACTCGAAAAGCACGAACGACGGATACGGGCGGGCGTCAGACTGGTTGCAGGGAATTATCGGCAAGATTGAATTCGACTCGACACGCACTTTCGTGTGGGTCACACAGTGTAGATCGGTAAGCTTCATCAATCGAAGGCAATCGACGAGATAAACCTAAAGATCGTCCCCAGCCAGCCACTAAAATTCCTGGATAACCTTGGAAACTTGCCGATTCGCGAAAAAGTCAAATCAAAAGGCGACCCTGTGATACTAAAGTGGATCCGTAATACAGTCGCCGATTTTCAGTGAAGTTGAATTGTGCGACAATTGCTACCCCGCGAATCGATCAGACTGTTCGAATGTTTCACATCGATGAAATATGGCGGTGGCAAAATAAATTGTGTTGAGGCCAAACATGGCGAAATTGTATTTTTATTATTCCGCGATGAATGCCGGTAAAAGCACGACGTTGCTGCAGTCGGCCCATAATTACGAAGAACGAGGCATGCGCGTCGTGGTAATGACCCCGCGATTGGATGACCGAGCGGGTGCTGGAGTAATCGGTTCACGAATTGGCTTGCAACGCGAAGCTTATGCTTTTGACACAGCCGATGATTTGTTGATTTACGTCGAACAAGAACATCACCGACAAAAATTAAATTGCGTGTTGGTTGATGAGGCTCAGTTTTTGACACCTCAACAAGTCCTCCAGCTCACTCTGGTTTGCGACCGTTTGCGGATTCCGGTTTTGTGTTATGGATTGCGAACGGATTTCCGAGGTGAACCCTTTCCAGGGTCCATCTATTTGTTGGCTTGGGCTGATGAATTGGTAGAAATTAAAACGATTTGTCATTCTGGAAAAAAAGCGACGATGAACGCTCGGCTCGACGAGCGGGGGCAGCGTGTGGTGGCCGGCGAACAAGTCTGTATTGGCCACAATTATGTCAGTTTAAGTCGTCGTGAATTTCTATTGGACGAAGTCTCCCCGATTGGCTATCGACCTCCAGAAAATTTACGCATCACGGCAAAAAACGAAGGCACCCGTGGCAATTACAAAAATTAGCGACCGCAGCAAACGTTGGCCCTGATTGAATCGGTCAAAACAGCCGTTTAGGGACAAAGCCATTTGACCATGGCACCTAATTCTGTCACCGGTTGACACACGCCAAAAGGCAAAATCTACGCAAAACCCCAATCTTTTCGCCCTAAATTGGCCCGGTGTTCAAATACCCCCTCTTTTGGGGGTGTTGCTCGCGGTTGGATTAGTTACATTGGTTAAGACTCATATCGGATAGGCAATGGCGCTGAAATCGTTTGCCGTTCGCGGTCGAATGGTTTGCCATTGGGAACTGATTTGAGAACAACGTCCCGCAATTTTTTTGGGGCTAAAGACAACAATTCCAAAAACTTAAAATTGTTCGGAGATTTAATCAGCGATGAGTTTGCTGGCTATTTTATATCATTTGGTTCCGGAATCACCAATTTTGGTGGCTTATAACCACGAAGACTCTGTTGGCCATGACTGGACCATCCCGGCGATACACTCCGGGAAACCACGCGTATTGGCAAGTATCGACCCGAAATCGGGTGGGACCTATCTTGGTGTGAACCAAAATGGCATGTTGGTGGCCGCGTTACCTCGACGCAAGCAGTCCGACAATACGAACTTGGAGTCGCGAAATGCACTCGTAAGACTGTTGTTGCGAAATCCGTCGGCCCGTCGGGGTGCCGAGGTTGCCATGGAGGAATTAGCCGGAAATGAGTACGAAGGCGCTAATTTGATGATCGTCGATTCGGATTCGGGTTGGGTCATTCATGCTGGCGACCGTCCAAAATGTTTGGAGCTTGAGCGAGGGTTGAGCGTTATCAGTAATTGTGATGTCAACGATCGTTCGGATGAACGGATTGCGATGGCAAATCGATTATTGACGCTTCAAAATTTAGACTCGCCGATAAAGTTCTTGGCCGTTGCCAGTAAAGTTTTTGCACGCGGACAAAGCGTGCCAGGACGTCCAAGTATGGTTGTTAAAGGCAATAACTTTGCCACGGTGAGTTCCACTCTGGTGGCACTGGGCAAAAAACCGCGAGATGCAATTTATCAATACTCATGCGGTTCTCCCGATGAAGCCAAGTACGAAGATTATTCGCCGATGTTGCGCGATATACTGAGTCGGGGGATTCGCGAAGCGCGAATTAAGGCGAACGTTTAATCGCCAATTATTGGTGTTGCATGAAAACCTGATATTGCATGACAATTAATTGCATGACAATTAATCGAGTAGCGCCAAATCCGATTTCGCTTTTTTAGGAGCAATTCCAAATGGCAGGGACGATGCCCGCGGCCCAGCAACGCGCTGGAATCTACGAAGAAATCACACATTGTATTGGCAACACGCCTTTAGTTCGTTTACGTCGAATAACCAATGGTTGCGTTGCCGATGTGGTGGCTAAAGTTGAAAACATGAACCCCTTGTGGAGCGTCAAGGATCGAATCGGCCGAGCGATGATTGATGCTGCCGAGCGAGATGGATTGATCAATGCCGATACGGTGATTATTGAACCGACCAGTGGCAACACTGGGATTGCACTAGCCTACGTTTGCGCTGCACGTGGCTACAAGCTAAAGGTGTGCATGCCGGAGAGCATGACTGTGGAGCGAAGGCGATTACTGAAAGCTTTAGGTGCAGAGGTAATATTGACGCCAGCCAGCGAAGGCATGACTGGCGCTGTCAAACGAGCAGCGGAGCTGACGGCGGAAAATAAAAACTATTTTATGCCCCAGCAGTTCATGAATCCCGCCAATCCGGAAATTCATCGCCGTACCACGGCTGAAGAAATTTGGCGAGATACGGCCGGAAAAGTTGATATCTTGGTATCAGGCGTCGGAACTGGGGGAACGATTACTGGGGTTTCCGAAGTACTGAAATCGCGCAAGCCAGAATTCAAATCGATCGCTGTCGAGCCGGCCAATAGTCCCGTAATCTCTCAGAAACGCGCGGGACAAGAAATCAAACCGGGTCGGCACACAATTCAAGGCATTGGTGCCGGATTCATCCCTGGCGTTTTAAATGTCGACATCATTGACGAAGTGGTCACGGTAACGGACGAGGACGCGGTGCAGACGGCTCGCGCGCTCTCGACCCAAGAAGGGCTTTTTTGCGGCATCAGTTGCGGCGCGGCCGCTTGGGCCGCTCTGCAAATCGCTAAACGCCCAGAAAATACCGACAAATTAATCGTTGTCGTTCTTCCTGACTTGGGCGAACGATATCTCTCGACCGGTTTATATCCATCCGAATGACCAGGGCCAGAATTCGGCACTCATAATCTGTGCTCAATCATTCCTGAGCTCATACAAACTTTTGCATCCAAGTTAGTTTTGTACTCAAGTTAGGCCTCCTTTTGATGGAAACCAGACTTGAATTGCCGGGCCTCGATTGCGGCTCGGTCCAACCAATTAGCGATTGTAAAAATCAATCCGTTTAGAATATCGGCTTAGTAGTCGTTATCGATTGCCCGAGATGTCGGCTTGGCGTTAACGATTTAATTTGTTGAGAATGTCGACGATTCGATTCCGCGACACGCCCGCTTCGAAAACGACGTTGTCGGAGCCTTTGGGTTCGCTCGGCCGGTTATTGGGCACTGCACTGTCGTTGGTCCGTTCGTGGCGTATGCCGTTTTCATCAACCACGACCACAATCTGTGATTGGTTGGCAGGTGGGGCCGTATGTGCAGCGCGGCGATCGCGGGATCGTAGCGATTTAAGTTCCATTGACTCTAACATTTCACTTGATTCCTCAACCATGAAGGCTTGAGTTTCAAAGTCATGAGTTTCGCCAGTCGCTCGCTTTTCATCGGTGTTTTTACCAACTCTGCGTTGATTGGAGGCGTTAGTCAAAACATTGGACTTAATCGTTCGTCCGGATTTCGCCTTCTCCGCTTCACTTGGTTTTCCCGCGTCACTCGGTTTTCCTGCTTCACTCGGTTTTCCTGCGTCACTATCGAGTGAAACGTCGGAAGTTTGAGAATGTTGTTCGAGTTCGCCGCGAATGATGTGGATGTCGCGGGGCGCTTGGATTCCGATGCGGACGGTATTACCCATGATCCTAACGATAGAAATTTTAATATTGCCGCCGATGACGATTTCTTCGTCTAGCTTCCTTGAAAGTACCAGCATGGTTGCACTCCTTTGTGAATTGAGATGAGTAATGATTTTCAAAAACTTTACGTAAAGTTTTTGGAAATGGTTCCGAAAAAATCTCAAGTTCTCGTCAGAATAATCCGAGGAAAATTCGACAAGTCAACACGTTGCTAGCAGGTTTCTGTCATAAATTTGCGAAAAACTCTGGGAAATGTGACTCTAAAGTTCGCAAAAAGAGGAGAATATCGAATGGCGACGGAGGCGGCGAATTTTCTTATTTGCCGGTTGGTTGGGCGATAGCATAACCAGTGTCGGACGGGAGCGCCTAGGTTGCATAGAGTGACGGAGTCGTTCGACGCGCCAGGTCGTTTAATTCATCGCCGCAATCGAACAGGTGTACTAGCAGCGCCGCTCGAGCCCACATTCCATTGCGCGCTTGTCGGAAATACATTGCTCGTGGATCGGCATCGACGGACGTCGGGATTTCTTGCACCACGCTATCGCGCGGAAAAGGATGCAAAATCGGCGCGTAAGATTTTAATTGTTGCGTGCGCGGCATCGTCAATTGAAACGGGGCCAGATCGAGCTGGGCCAGTTCTTGTTCATCTGTGGCCGAGTTATATTCGCGCTGGATCCGCGTCATATAGACACAATCGGTTTGACCCAGAATCGGCTTGCCGTCATGAGTAGCGTCCAAACTATCGAATTCAAAGACGTCGACTTTGCGATTTCGCAGAACGTCGAGCAAACCTGGCTCCATCCGTAATGCAGAGTGATTTGGCGAAACAAAAAACATTCGGATTCGCGGGTACTGTGACAGGACCATTGCCAATGAACGCACGGTTCGTCCCCGCCCCATATCGCCGCAAAACAAATAGGTCTTATTAGCCGGTCCCGGTGTTAGGTCAGGGAATTGTTTCTGCAATTCAATGAATCGCGATTGTTTGGACTCGCGACTGTAATCGATCGTAAACGTTCGCAAGATCGTATACATATCGAGTAATGCTTGCGTGGGGTGTTCGTCACTGCCTGCTCCGGCATTGATAATCGGCACCGATCGCATGTCCTGAACTTCTAGTTGATTCATTAAATAGGCACAGCACTCCGAAAAATTGGAAATGACCGTGCGCATGATGATTACATCAAAGTAACTGCTGAACATTCGAATGGAATCCATACGCGATTCGCGTTTGACCTCCGATGAAGTTTTGGGATCACGCACTTCATTGCAAGTAATTCCTAAAATCTGGCAAGCAGCCATGAAGGATAGAAACGTGCGAGTGGATGGTTGCGTGAAATACAACATGGCGCGTCGATGGGCCAAAAGTCCTTTGAGGGCCAAGTTGCCCTCTTTCGTTCGCGACAATTGACGGATCATATCCGCCATACGGCTGAGCTTTTCCAGCAGGGCCGGTGTCAACTGGGCCGCAAATACGAGATGTTTCAAACGCTCATTGCGCTGAAAGTCTTGCAGCTTGACAGGTACGGGGCGACGTAGTCGATCTTCAAACTCAGCAAACTCATCTGCCATAGGTAATGCCATGATCTTTCGAACGAATTGCCAATGTTGGTCAACAGCATTGTGGTTCGAGTCAGCAATGTACCGCTTTGATTTGGATTTACAACGGGGCGTGCCGAATTGACTTTTCGAACGATAACATCGACCATTTGACCGATTGAAAAACGCTCGAAACAGTGCTGCCAACCGGGCACCCTCTGACTTTTCGTTGCCGATCGGTCGTCGTTCAGCCCCGGCTCAAATTGCGGAAGAAATCAAACACCCAATACTCGAGGAAGATCAAGCCAACGGGCAACGCAAACTGCAAGGCTTGAGCTATTCGAAGTTCGTTTGCTAGTTCGGAATTCGCGGAAAGAAATGCTCGGACCAACAATCCATTGACTAGCAACAACATGATCATAACCAATCCGGTCCGCAATATGAACCAACAACCAATTCCGCCCGATCGCGGAGAGCTGCCAATGGTCGATTGCCCCGTTATCCGGGGTGCCGCAGGTTTTTGGGTACGATTTCCCTCGTTAGTAGATTTGACCTGAGTTGATGGATGCGACAATCTGTGGCCTGTTGGAATCGACTTTGGTTGGGGGCGTTTTGTTTTTGATCTACGGTTGACAACCATTTTAGTAAATGTTGGGCCGTTATCGCAACGGGCTGCAAAAGTTGTACAGAGCCATGGATCTAATTGGTCACTTTGATGGTAGTGTTCGATTGGCCGGCAGTTGCGATTCAATGGAATTGTGATATGTTCGGCAACCAAGGTTCTGGAAATCAGACTGCTATGCCCGGAAAACGGCATGATCAGCATCCAATGCCGTGGGAACTATCGCGACGCGCTGGTGTCTGAATTCTGTCAGGTTTTGTCGAGGAAAATCGAGGAGGCGTCCGGGAGACGTCGTGGAAAAATGGAAGCGACACAAATCTACTACTGTGCCGATACCCGGATGGATGAGATCATCGGGCCGCGAATTGCCATTATTGGCTATGGAGCCCAAGGTCAAGCGCACGCTCTCAATTTGCGAGACAGTGGCTGTAACGTAGTAGTCGGTCAACGTCTGGGTGGCCGTGGCTGGCAAGACGCCGAACAAGATGGCTTTTCTCCCATGGCAATTCCTGAGGCGATCAACGAGTCACATATTGTTGCCTTGATGGTTCCCGATGAGAATCACGGACAGGTTTTCCGCGATCAAATTCAACCTTATCTCCGGCCCGGTGCCGTGATCTTGACCTGCCACGGGTTTAGTTTTCACTATGGATTGGTCGACCCGCGCCCCAATCAATTCCGATTGTTGGTTGCGCCGAAAGGCCAGGGACATATGGTGCGCGGTGAATTTCAACGCGGCGGTGGCGTCCCATGCTTATTGGCCGTAGACGAAGACTCCCCGCCACATGTCTGGAACTTGGGCTTAGCATATGCCACCGCCTTGGGTTGTGCACATGCCGGAATCATCCGTACAACGATTGCCGCTGAAACCGAAACTGATCTTTTTGGCGAGCAAGTTGTTTTGTGCGGCGGACTGACCCAATTGGTTCAGGCCGGCTTTGAAACTTTAGTCGAAGCAGGGTACCAACCGGAACTAGCCTACTTTGAATGTTTGCACGAATTGAAAATTATTGTTGACCTGCTGCATCAGTCCGGTATCGCGGCCATGCGCGACGCGATTTCGACCACGGCCGAATATGGTGACGTTACTCGTGGGCCTGAGATTATCGATGGACATGTCCGAGCGAAAATGAAACGAATCCTCCAGCAAATTCAGTCTGGAGATTTTGCCAGTGAATTTTTGGATGAGACGCGTCACGGCTATCCCCGATTGACGGCCGCAAGGAAGTTGCAGCCGCAACAACTCGTCGAGACGATCGGAGCCAAGCTTCGCAATCATATGCCTTGGTTGATTCAACCGGCCAAATGACTAAACGATCGAGAACCCAACAAAGTGTCCTTTTTGCCACCGCCAGAAAAAATATCCAGCGTAACAAGTGTTGAGACGGTTAACCTTGATACGCCGCCCCCTAGGATCGGCAAAGTTCCTGTGGAACCAGCCCGAAATGCTGTCCAGGCCAGGGGATGCTGGGTGGTTCTAGCCGCGTGGGTCGCGGCAATGGTCTTTGCCGCTTCGTGGCTTTCTCCGCAACCCGATTGGCGAAAACCCGTCATTTTAACGATTGTCGGAGGAGCGTTCCTGTTGCTGTGGGGTTGGTTGCTAGCAAATCAGCGCCGACGGGTTGATTTGCGTGGCGATTAATTATTAGTGCCAGCAGACTCGCGTTTATCCGTATAGATCCCCGTTTTTGCGGGTTTTTGCTTGCTTGACCCTGCCCGAAATTCCGAATACCATAAAGGGGATCCGTTCTGGAACCATTTGGTCTCCAACACGATCCAATTGATATTGAAGTTAACTGCGGTTTGGTCACCCCGCTGATGACCAAGACAAAACCGAATTGAGCGGGGATCTGGATTCTCAGGAGTATAGTTCATGACGAAAGTATTCACGGTTGCCGGTATTGTTGCACTCGTTGCCGGTGGTTTGATTTTCGCAAATCAGTACAAGCCAAATGTTGACAAAGTGGAAACGACGCCAGCCAGTCAAGTTGCAACGAAGGGCAGTTGCTGTGACTCGCACGATAGTGCAGCTAGCGACAGCACGGTATTGGCAAGCCAAGGCTCTTGCTGTGGTAACGGCTCCTTCATGTCCGAAACGTCAACTGCAGCCAGCTGCTGTGGTGAAACAGCAGTAGCTAAAGAAGCAGGTTCATGTTGCAGCGAAACCGCTACCAAAGCTGAAGGTAGCTGCCCTTGCGCAGGTAAAGCCGATGTGACCACCGAAACCAGCGCTGCCAAAGAAGGCGGATGCTGCAGCGAAGGTAAAACCGAAGCCACTACTGACACCAGCGCTGCCAAAGAAGGCGGATGCTGCAGCGAAGGCAAAACCGAAGCCACTACTGACACCAGCGCTGCCAAAGAAGGCGGATGCTGCTCTGAAAAGGCTGCAACGGCTGAAGAAGGCACGGTTCCAACCTCATCCGCGAAAACTGGTTGCCCATGCTCAGGTAAGTCCGAAGGAAAATAACTCCATTCCCGAGGTTTCAATTGACAACGCGGTTTCTTTGCGTCGTCGAGAATAAATCGTCACGTTTCGGCTAACGGGTGCTACCAAACAAAAATGCCAATGACCTCTAGTCGCAGTTTCGGCTAGAGGTTTTTTAATGCGCACACTCACCTTGAGGGGTGGTCGTCGTGCGAAAAAAATATCGACCACCTAAAATAAATGCGGAAATGAATCGTGGATCAAACTTGGCCAGAATCACTTTCAATCGAGCCGGTGTCCGGAATGTTGTGTGCCGAGGTTCAACCACCAGGCTCGAAGAGTATCAGCAATCGTGCGCTGTTATGCGCCTCGTTAGCGTCCGGCCAATCGACACTAACGGGCATTGCCGACTGTGAAGACACACGATTGATGTCAGCAGCACTTAGCCAATGTGGCGCGCAAGTCGAGGGGACTTGGGATGACGCTGTTTTGCAGATTTCCGGGCTGCCACCGGAATGGTTGCCGGCTGGATATCGGGCTGACAGTGGCAAGGGCACTGGCAATTTGTGCGAGTTGTTTGTTGGTAACAGTGGAACAACGATCCGGTTTTTGGTTGCAGCCCTGGCCGCACGTGGTGGGGGATATCGATTGAGCGGTGTGCCGCGAATGTACGAACGTCCCATTGGCGATCTAGTTGACGCCCTGAACAGCTTGGGTGGCAATGTCACCACCGAATCCGATGAGGGCCTACCACCGGTCCTGATCGAATCCATTGGAATTCGAGGCGGGCGAATTGAAGTTCGAGGCGATCGATCGAGTCAATTTCTGAGCGGACTATTGATGGCCGCCCCATTAGCACGCGAACCAGTCGAATTGGTATTGCGCGGATCATTAGTTTCAAAACCGTATATTGACATGACGATCGGTGTCATGCGATCGTTTGGTTGCGAAGTTCAAGTTACCGCTGCCGGACTGGAATACCGGATTGAGCCCCAAGCTTATCAACCGGCTAAATATTCGATCGAGCCGGATGCGTCAGGTGCAAGTTATTTTTTTGCGGCAGCTGCCATTTGCGGGGGACAGGTGACCGTTTGCGGCTTGCATCGCGGTTCATTGCAGGGCGACATCAGGTTTGTCGAATGTTTGCAGCAAATGGGTTGTCGAGTTACTTGGCAAGAGTCTAGCATCACGGTCTCGGGTCGTGCCGAGCGGGGTATCGACTGTGATATGTCGGATATCAGCGATACCGTGCAGACTTTGGCCGCGGTAAGTCTATTTGCCAACGGACCCACGCGGATTCGAGGCGTGGGGCATAATCGATTGAAAGAAACAGATCGCATCGGCAATCTGGCAATTGAATTGCGAAAATTGGGCGCAATTGTCGAGGAACACGTCGATGGACTCACCATTTCGCCGAGTGTGCTGCATGCAGCTAAGCTGACAACTTGGAATGATCATCGAATGGCGATGAGTTTGTCGTTGGTAGGACTAAAAGTACCTGGGGTTGAAATTGAAAATCCCGGCTGTGTGGTCAAGACATACCCCAATTATTTTCGCGATTTGGAACGCGTTGCGGCCAGTGGCAGGCCGGTGTAATGATCCACCCTAGTCTGGGATTAAGATTTGCGGTGAGGAAAGTTAATAACGCATCATCGCGAGACAATTCGCGAGACAGTAACGACCAATGCGTGTCAAAAATTTCTGTCGTCGATTTGTCAGATTGTTTGAGTCCCAAATAACCTATCGCAAATGCCTACGATTGAAAACGTTGGCAGTCAAAAAAAAAGCGAAGCGATTACAACCGAACTCAAAGTTGAGCATCGGTTGCGATTCTCGCTTCGCGGTGACTTTTTTCGATTAGGGATTCTTGAGATGACAAAATGCGGATTGACAATTGGATTGTTCAATTCCACCTAATTGTTAGGATTAGTCTTTGTCGCTCTCTCTACTGTTGTCTTTTTCAGTTGTTTGTTTATTGATACGGCGAGGCTCCATGGGTTTTGGCTTTGGGAATTCGAATTTATCACCAATCATTTTTTCCAGTTTTTCGCGTTGATCGCGCGACAATTCACCCAAGAGGGTTTGTTGTGTTTCTTCTCTCAGCTTGGCGATTTTTTCTTCGAGTTCTTTGGCTAGTTCTTTGGCCTTCGTTCGCAGGGCTTCGAGTTGTTCTTCGTTGATTCCAATTTCTTCCATGACTTTTTTGTCATTCAAAGCATTGACGGCGCCGCCGGTTTTCATTTTTGCTTGTATGGCCAATTGATTGAGGCGAGTTCGTTGATGCGGCAACAATAGGTCATCGATATCTTGGCGTTGACGTGCCTGCAATTCCGAAATCGTCTCGCGAATATCTTTGGCTTTTTCTGGAGCAAAATTGTTTTGCCGCATCGCTTCGATTTGTTCGCGAATCTTGGCGGAGTAATCTTGTTGCAATTTCATGATTTGTTCGCGTTGATCGCCAACCACATCGAGTTCGGCTTGAATTTCAGGAGCGGTCAACATCGAAAACGGATCGCCAGACATACCACTACTACCCATTACCAGTCCCTCGCCGGGCGAGAACGACATTACGTTCATTCCGCCATTGCTGTCGGCGGTCATGATCGAGAAGTTTGAACTGGCGCCACTAGGACCTCCTTCGGTGGCCATAATTACCGACTGGGAGGTGCCGACTTTGGGCGGAGGATTATCCTGGCCACATACCACGCCTGTGAAACTGAGTACAACGAGGCTCAATCCGATTGTTTTTCTCATAAACTAGTCCCCAACGCAATCAAAAAAGTTAACTCGAACGGTATCGTTCGATTTCCAAAACGCAACAAATTCCTGGACAATCGAAGGCCAATCCGGCAAATGGCTTGAGTTCGAGAAAATTCAAGCTGGAGTTTAATACTCGGACAAACTCTCAGGATTCTGGTCCAGAATCGCCAGCGATGTCAATTGGAAAGTGGTAATTTACAGCGATAAACCCTAAACAAAAATGCGGATTTTCAAAGTCGAGGTCGTTGTACCTCCGCCCGAGCGATATAATTTCGAGTCTCAGGGGTTTTTTGTGGCTGACCGTTGGCAGACGGCGTCAAATTCGGCGATTTTTCAGGATGGGTCAATGAATAATTTTCGCGTCGGGCGAGTAACTGGCGATCGGATTAAAGCTGTGATCGGACGAAGCACCGAATGGAATTTGGGAACGAATTTCTTGACCAACCGTGTTATCCCTGTGGCGTTGATGTGTGTATTTCTGTTTTCGGCGACCATCGGTGCTTCGAGTACCCTTCAAGATGATCCAGTCTTGGCAACCCCGTTTTCCAAGGAATTGTCCAAAGCAACCGCTGAAACTAAATTTGATGGTGAATTTGCCATGTCCGTATTGCGGCAAATTTGTGAACTGGGGCCACGCGTAAGCGGCACGCCGGAGATGACCCGCCAACAAGATTTATTAAGCGAACATTTCAAGTGGTGTGAAGGACTTGTTGCTAAGCAACGCTTTCAAGCTATTCACCCCTTGCATGGCCGCCCGGTCGATTTGGCGAATTTGGTTGTGCGATGGCATCCCGATCGAAAAAAGCGGATTCTAATCGCTTGCCACTATGATACACGGCCAATGGCTGATCGAGATTCCGTCAATCCCCAAGGTGAGTTTCGTGGTGCCAATGATGGCGCCAGTGGTGTCGGATTGATGGTGGAACTGGGACGCCACCTGAACTTAATGGACGGAAAATACGGCGTTGATTTTGTCTTCTTTGATGCAGAGGAATTGGTCTATGTTGCTGGTCGAGATCCGATGTTTTTGGGGTCAATCCATTTTTCGAATGAATATGCTGCCAAACGCTGGGATGTGAAGTACGAATATGGAATTCTGGTGGATATGATTGGTGACAAAGACCTGCAAATCTATTTTGAGAAGAATAGTTTGGAGCATGCGCCGCGGATTACAAAGAGTATCTGGGCCGTAGCCAAAGAACTTGATGTAACGGAGTTTATTGCTAAGCCCAAACATCAAATACGCGACGATCACATACCACTGAATACGATCGCCCGCATTCCGACTTGCGATATCATTGATTTTGATTTCCCCAATGAACAACTGGGAAACATTTATTGGCATACGCAACAGGATACCCCGGACAATTGTTCGGCAGAATCGTTAGAAAAAGTTGGCCGCGTGTTGTTGGAATGGCTGCGGCAATTGCAAAAAATGTAGGTCAACGCGGAATTAAATCCTAATTCGGATCGCGGGTTGATCGGAAAGCAGGTGTCGATTGGATGTGTCTTTGCTGCTGTCGGCAGTAGTCAATGAACGAATTACGCACTTGTTATTGTTGCTGGGACTAGCCGCATTTGCCGTTGGGTTTTTGTTGATGTTCCATCATCTGCGGCAATGGCGGGAGATCTGGGACCAGGAACGCGATCCACGGGTCCGGTTGTTCGAGCGGCGTAAGTTTCGCCGACGGGCAACCGTTGCTGCTTTGATCTCAGCCAGCGGCACTATAATGACGGCGACCTATTGGGTGATTGAACCGAGAATATTTGCAATCATGATGGGATTGTTAATCCTGTTGCTGATTGGAATTTTGGGGTTGGCAAGTCTTGATCTACTCAGCATCAGTTTGCAGCGGTTGGCGGTCGCCGATCAATCGGCTCAAAAGGCAATGGTGGAAAAGTATTTAGAATTGCGCCGTCAAAAACAGCAAGAACAGGAACAAACCTCCCGCGCCGAGCTAGGTGAAACCGACAAACCGTAGCCGCCAGTGTATTCATTGGCGCAGTCTTAGCCGCCAATGTATTCATTAGCGATCTAAACTATTTAACAACTTTTGTTGCAATATTTTAGTTTTGGATTGTCAGCCTGAGGACAGGCTGACCTACGGTAGCCGTCGCTGTCCTCAGCGGCAGAATCGAACGCTTAGGCGCTGCACGACAATAAAGTATCCAAATTGATCTTGCGTTGACCAGCCAGGTATGGGATATCTGTTTGTATGCCGGACGCAGAATTAATCAGGACGATAAATAACAAGTTCATTGCGGTTCTTGGAGAGCTGAATGA
>JBGSMY010000150.1:0-2914 GCA_041739975.1 Pirellulaceae bacterium | reverse complement strand
AAAAAACTTGTGTGGTACGATGAGCTGCTTGCTGGCAGGAGCGAAAGTTTGACGGCCAGAACGTAATCGCCAATCGCCGCTGAGGACAGCGGCGACTACCGTAGTCGCCCCCTGCCAGCTTGCTGGCAGGAGCGAAAGTTTGACGGCTAGAACGTATCACCAATCGCCGCTGAGGACAGCGGCGACTACGGTAGTCGCCCCCTGCCAGCTTGCTGGCAGGAGCGAAAGTTTGACGGCCAGAACGTAATCGCCAAACGCCGCTGAGGACAGCGGCGACTACCGTAGTCGCCCCCTGCCAGCTTGCTGGCTGGAGCGAAAGTTTGACGGCCAGAACTATGTTGGCCGATTTCTATTTGCTTCTGCTTTGGGCTTCTATCCAGGTAAACGCTTGGGTTACCTTTTTTCGAAACCCACGTTCAAATGTGATATCGTTCGCTTCTTCATTCGCTCCAGCAGAATCCCATATGTTTTCGCATCGCTCGCGCCACGATTGAATTTTTTTCGGTGATAACCCTTGAATTGGCAAAATCAAAAGCAGTCCAATCATTCCGCCTAAAAATGACGACGACATATCGATTACGTCCTGGCGATCTTTAAGGCAAGCGTCGATTTGTTGGATTAACGATTTGCTTTTGGTGACCAAATACTTTTTGGCAGACGGATGCAAAAACAAATCATATTCCAATTTGGAAAACTGGCGAGACATTTCTTTGGATTTGCCGCCGAACAAGCTGTTTAAGATTGGCTTCGCAAGCCCTGCTGGCCGACTTGCTAACTGTTCACCATGGCCACACAGCACCGCTGCCAAAACTTGTGCCGAGTTGCCAGGGAAATCCAACAACCGCAACATATTGGCGCTCAACGCGCTGATGAGCCTGGGGTAGAAGTGCGGTGGCGGCGCTAAAGTGGGCATTGGCTCAAACCGATGACCAAGCCTCAACAAAATCCCTACGCCGGCGCTCAAAGCGCCCGCAGATTGACGCGTCGAATTTTCGTGGATCGAGATAATGTTTTGCTCTACCTCGGTGGTAAACAAGCCAATATAGTCCAGCGACGTGTCATTATCTAACAGACCGTTGTCCCATGAGCCCATATCGTTTCCTATTTCGTTGGAGCAATCGACAATGGATTCGAATCGTGCTTGAATGTATTTCCCATTGGCGTCATGACCTACCTTTACCCTGCAAAAAATGACCTCGCAGCAATTACCAAATAAGCCGTATTGGCCAAAACGCCGGCAATCGCAATCAATAACAACCATTTCGCAAAAATTTGCCTACGAAGAAACAAAATTCCTGAAACGATGACAACGATCCCTAATAGCATTTGCACAATTGGGCAGATCACCAATGCCGCCCCAGCGTCGCTTCCCGAAAAAACAAATGATGACATGACCAGAAAAATCAATCCCCCCAGCAGTAATCCCCCGCCAAACACAATTGTAATACTGCCGATCCAAAGATGACCGGCCGGCTTGGCCAATGGTTGTGAGTACAAGCTTGCATCAACAACGGCCGCTGGGACATTTGGCCCCCAAAGACAGTTGGGGCATACGCCTTCCAACTCACCACGGCCGGTTCCACATTTAGGGCAGGGAAATGACTTAAGCTGACTCGCGGACATTGTACCTCACAGATGTCTGATCGCAGTAACTATCTCGAAACGCATTGTGGCAACTGGTAACCTGTCAAACCTTGACGCGTAGATTCCCCTTGATTCAACTGGAGTTCGCTCGAATTCGCAATCAGCGCCAAATAGCCCCTCGATTATCGTGGGAGACAATTTCTAAAGCGAATCGCTTGCGGGCCGAAGGACTCACGCGTGAATGACCTTACTGGGGTCGCACGGTAAACGTCAAGTTCGATCCTTCATGTCTCAAACATCGAGGGCCGCTTGAATTTACAATCTCTTGGCCATCACTTGCCATTGTTCAGTCGTGACATATCCAGATTTTCGCCCATAACGTTGGCTTCCCACCCATCATAACTGCCGTGGTTTGCCGCAGCAATTTGTTGAAAGGCAGTTGTGATCGCTTTTATTTTGGGCTCGTCCAGGGGCATTTCTCGTGTAACCGACAGAGTCCACTGAGGTTTGACAAAAAGTCGTTTCCACCACGGAACGTCAATCTTATACTTCTCTGCTGCGACCTTTTTTTGGGCCAGTGCACGGATGGCATTGTCGGCGTCTGCCTCGTTGGGAAAGACAAAATAAAAGTTGATCTCGCGAGGTTTTTTAAAGTCCACTCCCAGTTGTTTGAACATACCCAACAAAATGTCATCCGCGTCATGAGAGTGCATGGTTCCCCGTTTCTGAGTGACCCAGTCACTCGGTTAGCGATTGAAGTTTCGATTCGATGGGCAGCTATTATGAAATGGCATTGCAGGAATTACAAGCTTGGCAATCGACATTGGAGCCAGCGGGGTCTGGAAATCGCAAGTAGAATATCGCAATGGTACCGAAATTTAAACCCTGTAGGACAGGGAACGCCGAAACGGGATGTTGCCTGTGGAAAGCGGTCTAGACCCAAATTAACATTATGGGCATTTTAATGGTTACACTTTTTCTGGATGTTATAAGGGAGAAGTGGAGATAAAAAACGAGTTTTGCTTTTGGGCTGTTATCTATTTGTCCGCGGATCAAAAAGGTTGACGACAAATTGGTGGCCGTTACGGCTTGGCGTCTGCGATTGCTGACGCTGGGAATGCTTTACCGCAAAGTTACGGTTGATCCGCATCGAAAGGAACTGACAATCGATCGTCGTTATGGTTGGTTTTTTGCGCGTCGTTACCGGTTGAATTTCTCGGGAATAAAAGCCGTGACTTATGGGTATCAGGATTGGGCTCCTGGTGCGCTGTTGAGTTGGGGTCATGAAAGTCTCGATCAGTTCTCTGTTGGACTAAGGCTGCGGGACGGG
>JBGSMY010000125.1:0-2985 GCA_041739975.1 Pirellulaceae bacterium | reverse complement strand
AAACCCTGTTTATTCTGCTGGCCCTTCAATACTATCCAGGGTTTGTTGTGTTCCCGATTTCCAGTGCAGGTAGTTTGGTAACCACCAGTTTGATTGCCATGGGATGGATGCATGAGCGGCCCGATCGGTTGACGTTGCTGGGAATCGGACTCGCTGTTGTGGCGATTTTGTACTTGAATTAATCCCAACTTTCTAATGGGCCATTGTGGACGTCAGGCCTACCCCCGTTTTGTCTTTTTATACTGTTTATCGGCCATCACCATCAACCAACGATCTAATCTTCAATTTGCGATTGCCAAACTCTTTTTTCCAATTCGGTCAAAGAACGCCAGTCGCGATTTTCAAGTCCAGCGACCATCGCCCATAACAAGTTGAGGCTAACGTTGTCTCGTTTGGACTTGAGTTGGCGATAAGCCCAAACGGGACCCAATCGTCGCAGGTCGGCGACAGAAAAAATCTCAATTTCTCGGAGCCATTGTGCACTCGTCGGGCCGAGATTGGGCAAGTTTTCGATGGGCGAGCTCAGCGAATCCAAGTCCAGACTCCAGCCGACGTCGTTAAATTTTGCTTGCAAATCCCGCAAATGGGCACCGGTAGCAGTATGCACAATTACGGCCTGATTGCGATCGGCAGCCTGGATTTGCCGAACCCCATGCCCAAACCCTTTTAGACGCTTCCGAGTTTGTGAAGCACTGAGGTTGACGTATAACAGATTGCCTTTGGAGTCGCCCATAAAAATATTTCTCGGCAAAAACTACGAATCAATATATTTATAGTATGTCTGATAAGTTGGGTTCCCTCAGGTAATCCTCAGCAACTGACAATTTAGCATTTGTCGCAGTGCTCGGTCCAGCGAAGGCGGAATTGTCAGCAATATTGGTTTGTGTTAGTTTTTCTGGCACCTATCAAGGCAAAGCAATGGGAATTAGGAGCTTTTAGTATGGCCGGTGCGAGTCTATTTACGCTAATCGATGACATCGCAACTTTACTCGATGACATTACCGTGATGACCAAAATGGCTGTGCAGAAAACGGCAGGCGTTTTGGGCGATGACTTGGCACTGAATGCCCATCAAGTTTCGGGGATTTCGGCAAAACGCGAACTACCTGTTGTTTGGGCGGTTGCGAAAGGCTCGTTGGTCAACAAAGCGATCTTAGTGCCTTTGGCACTGGCGATTTCAGCAGTCGCCCCTTGGGCGATAATACCGCTACTGATGATCGGAGGGATTTATCTTTGCTTTGAAGGCGTTGAAAAAATTGTGCACCGCTGGTTGCATCCCGAGAAATCTGATTCGGAACATAAAGAAAAGCTTTTGCAAGCGCTGCAAGATCCAGCGATTGATATGGTTGAACACGAGCGCGATAAGATCCGCGGTGCCATTCGTACGGATTTTATTTTGTCTGCGGAAATTATTGTAATTAGTCTGGGCACCGTAGCTCAGCAATCGTTCGCCACACAAGTTGGCGTACTGTTAGCAATTTCAATGATCATGACAGTCGGCGTGTATGGCTTGGTCGGGGGAATTGTTAAGCTCGACGACATTGGATTGTCGCTCGTCCGAGGCAATGGACGCACGCCCGCCCGCGCTGGCAACCGCTGGATCGGCCAATTTTTGATTTGGCAGGCGCCTTATCTGTTAAAGTTCTTGTCGATTGCCGGCACGCTAGCCATGTTTTTGGTCGGTGGCAGTATTATTGTGCACGGGGTACCTTGGTTAGACGAGCAAATGCATCATCTGTCAGATGTGGCTGCAACCGTCCCCAACGCCGGTTGGTTGGTCGAAACTGCGGTGAAACTGATATTTGAATTATTGGTAGGGCTAATCGCTGGAGCGATTGCGTTAGGAATCTGGCAGGCGATCCAGAAATTATTCTTAAAAAGGGCTGGTAACGGCTACGTTAAGCACTAAGACGGTTATGTGAAAATGACAACCGGCTGGCAATGAAGCGAATTCAGCGATTTCGACCGTCAGATCGTCTAAATTCGACAAGTAAATTAACCAAGTAAATTAAACAAGACCCGTTGCTCGCCAACACAATAAATCAAATTGGAAATTTATTCTAGGATTTCTTTTGATGTTTGACCGTGGATCGACTCTATCTCTATGTTCGATCGACAAGTTTGTTTCGTCGCACCGCAGAGAATATCAGTGTCTCACGCATTCGAGGAGTTAGTGCCCGATCTGCGCAAATTTGCTCGCAGATTGACTGGGAACGACGACCTAGCCGACGAATTGGCTCAAGAATCGTTGACGCGCGCGCTACAACGCGATGCCGCCGCTGATGCAATTGCCAATCCCCGTGCTTGGTTGTTTCAGATTGCTGCCAATGTGTTCAAGCAATGGTGGCGAAAACGCCAGCGTGAGGCGCGTGTTGAAACCGTGTTACGTCACCAGGCCATCGATCGTTGCCAAGTCTGGCAGCCGGATACGCTCGCCCAACGCGAGCATCTGCAACAGGTCTGGACCTTTTTACAGTCATTGCCGGATCGTCAGCGGGATGTTTTATTGCTAAGCATTCGTGAATCATTATCGCCAGCAGAGATTGCTCAACGACTTGGTTTGCATGTCGGCAACGTGCGCTCCCATTTGTGCGAAGCAAGGGCCAAGTTGCGAGCGAGGTTTATGAGCTGATGCACGATTTGTTTCCGTACAACCGTGATTTGCAATAGGGTATGTAATGACATGTAATCGATGGAACGTGCTGAGTGATGGCGATATGTCTTCAACACAAATCGCTGTTTTCTTAAGTCACTGCCAACATTGTTCGGAATGCCAATTGCAATGGGATCAATGGCAACAATTGGAGCTTGATTGTTTAGCGGCGGCCGCATTGTTCGATTCGGCGACGGGCGATATCGAGCTGCAGCAGCAATCGCAACTCGCTCGCTCGCGTGGTGTCCCTATGTTGGTTTACGTGTTGACGGCTGTCGTTGTCCTGGGATTTTTCGGGTGGCTGTATCAGCTTTGGCTCGCTAATTCAGCGC
>JBGSMY010000115.1:0-17603 GCA_041739975.1 Pirellulaceae bacterium | reverse complement strand
CACCTGCAGGTTGGAAACCGGCAGCCACGTAGGGACACCTGCAGGTTGGAAACCTGCAGCCACGTGGGGACACCTGCAGGTTGGAAACCTGCAGCCACGTAGGGACACCTGCAGGTTGGAAACCTGCAGCCACGTAGGGACACCTGCAGGTTGGAAACCTGCAGCCACGTGGGAACACCTGCAGGTTGGAAACCTGCAGCCACGTGCGAAACCTGCAGCCACGTGAGTGCTGGCGATCTCAAGTCGATTACCAATCTATCCCTTCATCACTCGATCAACGATCGTTTGATCGAAGTAATTGATCGACATTCCAGCATCAACCACAATCGATTGAGCATTGATGCCAGACGATCGAGGACTAAGTAAAAAACAAGCAACGTTGGCCGCTTCTTGTGTCTCTAACGCACGCTTGCGAGGGATCACTTGTTCAGCATACAAATAAGCATCGACATACCCTGGAATTCCTGCCGAGGCGGATGTTTTTAAAAGACTGGGCGAAACCGCGTTAAATCGGATCTGAGAAAACTGACTGAAACTCTTCGCTAAAAAAGCTAACGACGATTCCAACGCAGCTTTCACCGGTGCCATGAACCCATAGTTTTCACTGGCCATTCGCGTTGTTGATATCGAAATCGTCACTACCGATGCGTGCGGAGCCAACAATTCGCGGAACTGATTGGCAATCGCCATAAACGAAAAACACGAGATATCCATCGTCCGCAAAAATTGCGACTTACCCGTCTCATGAAAAGGTCGCATGCCGCCGGAATAGTCGGCAAAGGCAATCGAGTGTACCAAACCATCAAGTGGCCCGTGAGCCGATTTAATTGCCGCCGCAACTTCGGCGATCTGCGACTCGAACTCGACATCGCAAACGAAAACCGGCCGCTCACCCATCAGTTTGACTAACGATTGGCGACGTTCCGGACTTCGCACGACGTAAATGACCTGGGCACCCGATTCCTCTAAGGTCTGCCCGATATGCCACGCTACACTTTTGCGATTGGCAACTCCAAAAACAACAAACCTTTTACCGGTGACTTGCAAAAAATCCATGTGCTTCCTGCGTTAGTTATAGTGCCAGCAAATTGTTCGGCGGTACGCTAAATTGATTTTTTAACGCGTTCCCAAATGGCCATTCAAGATGGCAAAATTTCTTGTCCGATTCGTCCTGTGAACCGCATTTGCAAACGGTTCGCGCGATTCATTGTTTCGCTGCGTTGCCGACCCTCACGCATCGCTTTTAGATTTTGCTTGATCTGACCGCGTTTTGCTGGGCCAGTTTTACGAAAAATACTCAATGGCAATCACCAACCACATGGCGTCGATTCCAACGATCGATCGACGACGTCAAACCTCAAACCGCAAAGCAGAGTGATGCCGCGCTGGGAATGACGTTTTCGCAATGACGAAAAACGAACTGCAATGGATTAGTTGAACCACAACATGGCTGGAGCGTTGGCCATCCACTCAACGGCACTTTGAATCCATGAATAGTCCGGCGTCGGTTCGGAAAACGCAAACAATGCCGAGATGATACCGATTAAAATCGAAGCCAGCATAATGATGGTCGGCAAAATTGCGCCACCTCCTTGCATGAACCCGAAAATAATTCCATAGAGGCCACCCGTCAGTAAACACCCAGCCCCGTGACCTGTGTTGACCATAAACGCCAGCGCCGTCAACCACACGGTACAGGCAATATAGATCGCCACTGCCGCAATGAAACTGATTAACGCAGGCTGTACGTATTCAGTAATTTTGTCCATGAGCAGGACACAAGCCACGCCGATTGCTGTAAAAATCAACAGCGAAATCCCAGCGATTAACGCAATCAAAAACGATTCTTTGCCTTCACCGAAATCTTGACCAAACGATGAAACAGGCATTTCATCAATTTCTTTTTCGGCGCGGGCCATTCGTTTTTCGGCATCGGACAAATCGTCGGCCAATCCGCGATCGGATTCATCGATCAACACGGCCGTACTTAGCCGTTCTCCCGTTTCCAAGTTGAAACCGCATTCGATACACAGCACGGCACCCGGTTTGATTTCAGCACCACAGTTTGTGCAACCGCGTCCACGGGCTTTAGCCTGAACACCCGCTTCGTCCAACAGATCCATCAGTGGGTTATAGCCGCGACTTGCTGCGGCCGAGGAAGCGGCGGCGGCCATCCGGCCGGCCGGTTTACCGCCGGCATTTCGGTTTCCGGCAGCGCCATTACCGGCAACTTGGGCCTTTGCGCCCGCGGCATTTGCGCCCGCGGCATTTGCGCCCGCCGTATTTGCGCCCGCGGCATTAGCGCCGGCGGGAACCATGAAATCGTTTTTGCATTTCGGGCATTTGATTCGTTTGCCAGCGAACTCGTTGCGCAGAGAAAACGTCGTGTTGCAATGAGTGCAAGCAGCCGTGATTGCCATATGACATCTATTCCTAATAGGTCCCTAAGGCCGCGGGGGCGACCATTTTCTTACTGATTTTCCAGTTCATTATTTCTTAGAGGAGTGCGATCCCCCAGCCGCAAGCGACTACCTTGGGTCGGCAGGTGTCATCGCCGTGACTATCTACTATTTTGGTTATTCGCTGGAATTTGGCAACGGATTTCGCCGGAATAACCGCATGAGCCATTAAGATTGTACGCGGATTCCTATCGTTTACAACGGTTTTTCGCTCGAGTCCGCGTGACTTTCAATCTCCGAGCGGATTATCTGCGTCCGACCGCGACAATACAAATATCGTCAAACTGGGGTTGGCCAGCGGCATGCTGTTTTACCGTTTGACACATCCGCGACACAACTGCTTCGGCCGATTTCGCCTGGCACTGTTGCATTTCAGCCAAAACATTATCCATCCCTAACTGCTCACCAGCAATATTCATCGCTTCATTTACGCCGTCCGTATAAAAGGTAAAAATCTCGCCTGGGGCCATCGTCAGATTTTCGCATTGATACTCGGCTCGATCGGATATTCCAACCGGCATTCCCGACCGATCGTTTGGCAGCCAAAAAAACTGGCCATCTGCCCGTCGAATCAATGGCGGCATGTGTCCGGCATTGACCAATTCCAATGTATGTTTTCGGACGTCCAAAACGGCCAAAGCCAACGTTACAAACTTGTCTAAGTTGAGGTTAGCAAAATTGCGATTGACTTGCCGCACCGCATTTACGGGATCGGAATGTTGAGCCAAGGCAAATCGAACTTCCGCTGAAATCTTGGCCATCATCAATGCGGCGGCAACACCATGCCCCACGACGTCAGCGATGATCATCGCCATCCGGTGTTCCGATAGTGAGACAAAATCATAGTAGTCTCCGCCTACGGCCGATGTCGGCTTGTAATAGGAAAAGAACTCATAGCCGGGCAGTTCGGGATTCACTTGAGGCAAAAATCGCAATTGCACTTCGTGAGCTAATTTCAGGTCTTGATCGAGTTGTTTTGCATTCTCCGCGCGACGAAACAATTCGACTTTCTGTAACGCGAGGCTGGTCTGCACGGCTACGGTCGCCAGTACTTCGAGATCTCCGGCATTAAATGCCAACGAGGACCGCAGCGTATCCAATTGGATAACGCCAATGGAATTACCTTCGGGATCGAGTAGCGGCGCGCACATCATCGAGCGGATCTTAAAATCGGCCACACTTTGGCTCAATTCAAATCGTTTATCGGCAGCAGCGTCCGAACTAAGCAGGGCTTGTTTGGACTCCATGACACGATTGACAATTGTGCGACTGATACGGATCTGTTCCTCAAATTGGCTGCGTCGAGTTTTCATGGCCTTGGGAACAATTAACCCCTCGGCAGTTTTAAAAGCGATAAAACCACGATCGGCATCGGCGAACAAATCGAACAAGCTACCCAGCACATTTTCGACAATAGCTTTTTCGTCACCAGCCAAACGCAACGATTCCGTAACTGCAACGATGGCGTTCAGTTTTTCTTCGGCCGTGATCCCATTTCCGCCGACAACGGGCATCAAGGAGCTTAACCCACTTTTGGAGCTATGCGACGACATTTCAAATTGGCTGCGAATCGAACTTTGTACGGCCGGCATGCCTTCTTCGTCGTACAACAAAATACTGGAAGCGCTAATTTGCGCTGGTGTTTGTTTCGTCGTGCGTTGACGGATTAGATTGGGATCGTCATCCAGTTGAAACACAAACGAGACGTCGCAGATGCTAATTTCGGATCCATCCAGCAGTCGCGTGGTTTGTTGAATTTCCACATCGTTGACCAAGGTACCATTGCGGCTTCCCAGATCTTCGATGAAATAGTGGCCTTTGTTACGCGTAATTTGGGCATGTCGACGACTCACCAGGTTGTCTTCGATGACGACATCACATTCTGGGCTGCGTCCTATCGATATGGGATCGATGCCTATCTCAAATTTTTTCTTGACAACTGATTTGTCTGCCGTGATCAGAAATGCCATGGGCGGTGTGTTTTTTCCCAACTAGGTGAAATGTTTTGGGTTGATTCTAAGACGCCGGGCGGGTTTTCGTCAACAACGCGAGCCGCCCGTTTGGTTGAGGCGACCCGTGCGGCATTGGAATTTGGGCCGATTATCCGGCGATAACTTTTGCAGTTTGTCCCACATCATCGAGCATGGAACGCAACTGATCGTAATCGGGATGTTTCATTCTCAGCCAAGCGTTCGCCATATAGCCGGCCTCTACAGGTTGGGTCGGTGTGCCCGGTTCGGGTAAATGCCAGTCGATGATCCACTCGCCATAACGTTGTTGAATTACGTCCATTCCTTCATAACGTTGAATGCGGCCGTCGCACGATGGACGCAATGCAATAATTCCTGCGCTAAATCGCCGCGACAAAGCGTTTTCGGGTCGACCGTATAAAATGGCCGAAGCCCATTCACGATAAAGATCAATATCGTTAGCAACGTTATACAGGTCCCAGGCGCGAACTCCAGGCGGACGGCAACCGATTTCCGAGAACCGCAATCCGTTTTTACCAAAGAACCATTCCATGTGAGTCGCCGACGTGCCGATGTTTAATGCACTTATGACACGTTGGCCCATTTCGCGAACTTGTTGATAGTCGGGGACGGAATCCAGTCGATTGGTAGCAATGAACTGCGGCGAGATCCAGCGATTTCGCATGGCTTCGAGAACATTCGGATAATAATGTGAGACAAAATCGTGGACGACGCGACCATTGATACATAAGGTGTCGTAAAAGGCTTCATGTCCATCCACGAATTCCTCCACAGCAACTTGACCGCCACGACCGACACTGGCTTGTGCCAATACTTCTCGCAGGTGACCTTCGTTCTGAACTTGATGAGTTCCTGAAGCGCCCGCTCCACTGCGCGGTTTAACAATTAACGGGAATCCTGTGTCGTGGGAAAAACTCATTATTTCCGCCACGTCGCCGCTGCCGATGGAACGAGCGCAAGGAATACCATTGTCGCGTAGAACTTGTTTCATCGACGGTTTATCCCGGCACAAGAATGCGGTATGCTCCGTAGTTCCAGGAATCGTACATGCGGCGCGGACGCGGGCGATGGGATCAATGTGGGCCTCGACCGTCGCCTCGATCCGATCGACCCAAAGTTTACTTTGTACCCATTTGACCGTTTGGATCATTTCCGTTTCGTTGCACACCGAGGAGACTTGGAGATACTCCCTCAATTGTTGTCGCAAGGAATCGGGCAAGGAGTCTTTTGGCCGCTCGCCGATTCCGATGACGGTGGCGCCCAAGGCATGCAGTGCCCGCACAAATTCCCTCTGGTTGGCAGGGAAACACGGTTCGACAAAAATGATTTGCATGTTTGCAACTCTCGGATAAAGTGGAAGAGTCCTCAGTGACGCCGCAGTCCGTACCGGGTCATTCCCAAACCTGGACGGGTCATTCCCAAACCTGGATTGGGCAGTCCGGAATAAACGCGAACGAATATTGTAATCCGACCATCGACAATCGGCTATTGAATTGAAACCCAGAACGCGAGCACCTCATGAAGAATATTGTGTTTGTGGCTCCTTATTTTATGGAAGCCACGGAACGGTTTATTTTGGCTGCGGCCACCACTACCGGTGCACGTTTGGGGCTGGTGAGCTGTGACCCAGAGGACAAACTGTCGGAATCGGTTAGGCAACATCTAGCGGGGCATTATCAGGTGCCAGGCATTGATACGGGCTCCATTCGCCAAGGAGTTGAGGCGTTTCAAAAGCATTTTGGGCGAGTCGACCGTTTATTGGGGATGCTGGAACAGATTCAAGAACCGCTCGGTGAAATTCGCGATGAACTGGGAATCCCTGGACTATGTCAAAAGACTGCCCACAATTTTCGCGACAAGGCGCAAATGAAATCGGTGTTTCGGCAGAACGGAGTTCCCTGTGCCGGATATCAGCTCGTCCGATCCGTCGGCGAAGGGCAGCAGTTTGCCGAACGCTATGGATTTCCGATTGTGATTAAGCCGCCCGATGGCGCAGGTTCAAAAGCAACCTATCGCTGCGAATCACTCGATCAGCTGCGTGAGGGGATACAAGCGCTCTGCGCCAGCGATCAGCAACCGGTCCTGTTAGAACAATTTGTGACGGGCAAGGAACATTCGTTTGATAGTGTGATGATCAATGGTGAATTGTTGTGGAGTTCAATATCACACTACTCACCCGGTCCATTGGAGGTGATGCGCGAACCTTGGATCCAATGGTGTGTGATGATTCCTCGCGAGAACGACCGACCAGAATATCGCTCGATACAAAAATATGCTCCGATGGCTTTGAGAGGGTTAGGCTTGGGAACGTCACTCACACATTGCGAATGGTTTTTACAAGGTGACGGGACAGCGGTCATTTCCGAAATTGCAGCGCGTCCACCGGGGGCTCAATTTACGACGTTGCTGTCACATGCCCATGGGACCGACATGTACCGGGCGTGGGCAAGATTGATGATCCACGATCAATTCGATCCGCCGGCCAGACCGTTTGCGGCGGGGGCTGCCTATTTGCGGGGCATGGGGCACGGTACGGTGCAACGGATTTTAGGCTTGCAGCCCTTGGCACAAACTCTGGGTTCCATGATCGTCGAGGCCAAGCTTCCGAAACTTGGGCAAACACCGTCGAGTCATTACGAAGGAGACGGATATATCATCGTGCGTCACCCGGAAACGGCTGTCGTCGAACAAGCGCTGAACGATATCATTCGCAGCGTACGCATTGAGCTAGGCAATTGAACGACTTATTAAATACCAAAATAGGGCGACCAAAATTATGAAAGTGCTAATGATTTCTCCCGGTTTTCCGGTGGAACAACCGTATTTCACGAGTCGTTTAGCGCAACAAGGTGCCCAAGTTATCGGCCTGGGTGATCAAGCGCCCGAAGCGATGCCGGAGTTGGCTCGCAGTGCCTTGTCCGCCCATATCCGCATCCAAACATTTGGCGATGAAGACGCGATTGTACAGCAAGTCTTGGAGTTCCACCGACGCATTCCCATCGATCGCGTCGAGTCGACTTGGGAACCGACAATGATCTTGGCGGCCAAGATTCGCGAAGCGCTTCGTTTGCCCGGCATGTCGATTGCGGACACAATTCCGTTTCGCGACAAAGAAGTAATGAAACAAATTCTCGATCGCCAAGGGATTCGGACACCGCGGCATGCCAGTAGCACGACGAAGCAAGGGGTGCGCGAGGCCGTCGCTCAAATCGGTTTTCCAGTTTGCGTCAAACCGATTGCCGGAGCGGGTTCCGCCGATACCTACCGCGTCAACAACGAACAAGAGCTGGAAGAAGTGTTGGCCCTATTGGGACATATCCAAGAAGTCAGCATCGAAGAGTTTGTGGAGGGTGAAGACTATACCTTTGATACGATTTGCGTTGACGGGGAAATCAAGTTTTTTAACATCTGTTTTTATCGTCCGCGAGCTTTGGTGGCGCGAACACATCAGTGGATCAGTCCCCAGACAGTTGTTGTCCGCGACGTGCACGCTCCGGAATTGGCCGCGGGCCGAGCGATGGGGCAGGCAGTGTTAAAGGCTTTGAATTTCCAAACTGGGTTTACCCATATGGAATGGTATCGCAAGTCTAACGGCGAAGCGGTCTTTGGTGAAATTGGTTGTCGACCACCTGGAGGGCAAACTGTCGACTTGATGAATTATGCCAACGATATTGATTTGTTTTCCGGCTGGGCGGAAGCGGTCGTTCACGGTCGATTTTCGCAGCCGATCCAACGCAAATACAATGTGGCTAACGTTTTCAAGCGAGCTCAAGGTGAGGGGACCATTTGCGGGATCACGGGGTTAGAAAGTTTACTGGGCGATTATGGGCCATATTTTGCGGCGATTGACTTGTTGCCGGTTGGCGCACATCGTCGCAACTGGAAACAAACGTTACGAAGTGACGGGATGGTTGTGCTGCGGCATCCCGATTTGCCGACGCTGTTGGAGATGGCCGACCAAGTTGGTGTGCGGTTACAAATGTATGCGAGCTGAGATTTCTAATCTCTAAACCTTCGCCCCTTCCAGCAAACTGGTTAGGGGTCGGCGGCCGTGGACGCCGGTTTTCAACCGGCGTCATGAGCGGCCGTGGACGCCGGTTTTCAACCGGCGTTATGAGCAGGCGTGGACGCCGGTTTTCAACCGGCGTTACGCGCAGACGTGGACGCCGGTTTTCAACCGGCGTTATGAGCAGGCGTGGACGCCGGTTTTCAACCGGCGTTATGAGCAGACGTGGACGCCGGTTTTCAACCGGCGTCATGAGCGAATTTTTTAGCCGTTAGACTTTCGAGCCTTCCGGTAACTGGCAAAAAGATGTGTCTTAGTATGACGAGCCGGTAAGGCATTCTTCGACGTATTTGGGTAGCATTTGTCGCCAAGTATTCCAGTCGTGGTCCCATTGGTGTTCCCAAAGATCCACGCGATTGGGAACGCCGCGAGCGCCCAGCATGTGAGCAACTTTCCATGATTCCCCGGGGTCTTCGTATTTGCCTTGCCCCGTTGCCAACAGAATCTTTCGTTGCCGCAGTTGTTGCAATTTTTCGTTCTCGGGAAATTGCGGTACGAAGTGCAATGGCGAGTAATGATGAAAATCATCGTACCATTGACCTTTCAGCCACTTTTGCAAGTCATACGTACCGCTCATGCAAATGGCGTGTGAAAAAACATCGGGGTGGCGGCAGATTGCGAGAAGCGAATTGAAAGCCCCGATCGAGGCTCCGGCGGTAATCATTTCGATTGACTCACTGCGGCAATCCGAGCGAATGGCCGGGACAACTTCTTCGCGGAGATAGGCGTCGTATTGTTTTTGGATCCAAACGCAGTGAGCCACGTTGTCGTGAGTTAGCCAAGTTCGGCCGGCGATACTGTCGATGGCATAGATTTTAAGTTGACCGGCCAGCAGAAACGGCTCGAGCACTCGGATCAAATAAAATCGTTCGACTTCACCAGCGTCACCACCGGCGGTTGGAAATAGTAAAAGTGGTTTTCCAAACGTGCCCCAGCGAATCAACTGAGTCTCTTCGTTGAGACGATGGCTATACCACTTTTGAATAGATTTTGTTTTTTCAACTTGAGGATCGAGATACATAATATTTTGCATCATAAATTTTGGGGCGACGCATCTGATCGAGCCCGGCTAAATTTTGTTTGAGCCCAATCACTCTCTTGGAAGAGGTGAATGTGATAATCGTCGCACTGCTTCAGATAACCAGTTCGACTCGGTAACAACGGCAAATAGTTACCGTGAGTTATTTTAGTTTGCGCCTGGAAATAATAAACTAGCAGCGCAAGAAAACAAATAGAATTGCTGCTTTTGGTACTTGGCAAAACAAAGCATTTGTTTTTCGGCCAATTTTAAGAAAACCCTGGGTTCGCAAAAATCCAGGCATTTGAAACCGGCGAATCGTATTTCAACGGCAGTGCATCTAAGCAACTTTGCCGATATCAAAGCTGTGACTATTGCCACCTCAATTCGCCTTGGTCGTCGTTCATTCTAGGAATGGGACGTGGCCGATTGGTTGCGGCCTCATCGGGACTATTGATCTGTCCACGGCGAATATCAAACCCACGTTCTCGCAGGATTTTCAGGTAGCTAGAGCTATCCATGCCGCAGCGAGCGGCATCGTCCAGGGATTGCCTGAACACACGCCAGCGATTCTTCTCGGTTGCGGAAATTTTTGGTTGACGTTTGAAAGGCACTTGTTGACCAACCAAAAGACATAGATAGCCGTCCAGGCCAAAAAAATCGCGTTTTCGTTCGGCATTTAACAGAGACAAATCAGGACCAACTTCTCGGTACAAATCGACAATTTCTTGTGCGCTTCCCAATTCGACGTCTGCCCGTGAGGCTTGCCAAAACGGTGTATTTAAACGTTCATTGAATCGATAATGGGTGGCTAAAAAATCGCGAATGATTTCCCAATTGGCCGCCTGAACACGGTTGTAAATTTGTCGTTGGGTATCGGAAGGTTGCATGTCGGATGACTTGAGGGCGCGAACAACATGGACCAAGGAATCGCAGATGACAGCGATGGCGGTTGCTTCCAAGGGTTCCACAAATCCGGCGGCATTACCGATTGCAATTACATTCTTAACCCAAGTTCGACGATAGATGCCCGGTCGATATTTTATCAAATGGCTCGATTTGATCTTTGGATTTTTAGTTCGATATTCTTGTTCGGCATCGCCATCGGAAATGAACCGCGAACTGAATACATAACCCCGGTTGATTAAATCGTCGTGATCGATTCGCCAACACCAACCGGCGTCCATGGTTTCGGCTGTGGTATAGGGGTGATACGATTCATCGGTGCGTTCCCAACCGCCGACAATCGCGCGATCGCAGAATAGTGCTTTGTCGAAATCTTGAAATGGTTCTTGGAGGGCTTTTCCCAACAGCAATGATTGAAAACCTGAGCAGTCAATGAAGAGATCGGCCGCGAGGATTCGGCCGTCGCTTAGTTTGATCGAGCGAATTCCGTTATCGTCTTGTTCGACATCGACTACCATTTCGTCAATTTTCTCGATGCCAAATTCGTCCGCCAATTCTTCGAGGTGGCTGACGAAAGTGCGATTTTCGAGATGATAAGCAAAATTCCGCGTGAATTGGGGTTGGTTGCCACGGACTGTACAGGCTTTGTCGTGCGCGATCAGCGCCCCGGCTACTGATGCGAACCGAGGATCTTCAAAGCTGTAATATCCGCGCGGAAGCGGGAGATCTTCTACGCTGGCATTAAACTGGGTTGAAAACGGAAAGGAAAAATAGGGGCTTTTGCCCCATAGAAACTTAATCCCTAATTTTAGACTTGCTTTCGTGCGATTTAAAAAAGTTCGAGAGTCTAACCCCAGGAAGTTGTGTAAAAAACTGACGACGGAAAAGATGGTACCTTCTCCGACGCCAATGACACCAAGTTTAGTCGAACGGACAACAACAATTTCGGAGTCGGGCAAATGACGTTTAAGGGCCATGGCCGCCAGAAATCCTGCCGAACCGCCCCCCAACACCAAAATTTTCTTGATGGACCTATTTTGCTCTAGACTCTCGCTTACCATAAATGCATCGCCCCGCACAAGCTTTAGGTTTCAGAAACTCGCCGCCGATAAAGGCTTGGGTCGACAGCCGAAATCATTCGCTCGGGATTGGGCAAAATTTCAGGCCCCAAGAACTCAGCGATCGATTGGATTATTTCTTCGGGAGATTCCACTAGAGTTGGATAATCGACAACCAAATGTTTTATTCGCGGAACGCCAGCCAACCAACCAAGAATTTCTTGGCGATGCGAGGCCAAACCTCGTTCGATTTGTTCACTGTCGAGATTTGCGCCTTCAGTGTTCAAACGAGTTATCATCGCAGCTTGCGATTCCACGACCTCTTCGACCGGCCGTGTCATAAAGATGATCTTGTAATCATGATTTGGCGGTAGTTTTTGCAGCAACATCGAAATAACTTTGATGGCTTTTTTGTCCAAATCAAGTTCATTCATGACCGCGGGATTTTTCCCTACCTGTTTGATCTTTTCCCATTCCATGTAACCTTTGGGATTGTCGACATCGGCCTGACGAATGTCATCGGTCTTCGGGGGCAAGCCACCGGCCTCCAACATTTGCATCATTAATGACGTACCTGAACGAGGTAATCCTGAGACAAGAGTGAATGTTTTACCGGATCGTTTCCGTGGATCGACTCGATCAGGTCTTTCCTCAATTAACCGATCGTGCCGTTTTTGTTCGCTATCGAATTCAGGCAGCTCGAATAACATATTTCGACGGTTTTGCTGAGCCTCTTTGTCAGCGATGGGGCGGTTTCGAATTCGCTCAACTTCCGCTGCATGATGATCGGCCTGCTTGGGATCATTCAAAAATTTGCGGTATAAATGACTGAGCAAACGATGGGCCTGAATATAGTTCGGCCCAAAACGAATGGCTGTTTTCAGAGCAAATTCGGCGCGTTCCGGTTCGTCGCTACGAAGCAATGCAAGCCCCAAGACATAATGTGCCTTGGGTAACCGATAAACCAAACCGGTGGCGCGCAATGCTAATTCGACGGCTTGTTCGAATTTCTTGTCGCGGCATAAAACACCTGCCAATCCAACTAGTGCTTCCGCATTATCGGGGTTTTTAGCAACTCCCAGCTCAAAAGCAGCGCCGGCCAATTCATAGTCACGTTTGCGAAGAAACATTTCGCCTAAACGGAAAAACTGTTGCGAAGTTAACTTTTCGGATCGTTGCAACCACTTCTTTAGCTCGTCAATATCGCCCAGTTCACCCAATTGAAATTTCGCGATCGTCCAAAGAAATTTTGCGCCATGGTTTTTGGGAGAGTCTAAATCATAGGCTTTTTCTAAAAGTGAAACCGTTTGTCGCAAAAAGCCCGCATGGATATAAAAGTCGGCCAATTGAACAATAAAACGATCTTCCCATGGCGCGCGTCGCAAGACTTCTTCCAAGAGTGGCTGGGCTTGTTCATGGAAACCAAGCCATTGAAGATTGCGGGCTAGATTATACTTCGCTTCGATATCGGCCGATTCCCCTTGCGCTTCCAAGTCTTCACCCGGATCGTCAATATAGCCGAGAGCTGCAAATTGCCGCATCAATTCATCCGCTTCTTCGCGGTCCATTTCACCCTGAGCTTTGTGCATTCCGCAATCGCCGGGGAGGTCGTCCCAACTTGGAATGGTTTGGACTTTTGGTTGATTTTCAAAAATCTCAATCAAGGGTCGGCCATCCATATCCGCACCAATCGGCTCGCCACAAAGCGTGAGAATCGTTGGGGTGACGTCGAGTAGACTAGCGCCATAAACGCGTTCATCGCGCTTAATATCAGGGCCCGCAGCTACAAAAATTCCATATCGCCGATGCCAAACGGCCGGACCGGTAGGTTCACGTGGCGTAATCATTGGGCGCGATTCACGCGAATGAAAACCGTGATCCGAACACAAAACGACCGTCGTGTCGGGACCGGCCAATTGCAATAAACGTTCCAACATCATGTCGTGAAAACGATAACAACCTTTGATAACGTCTTTGAATATTTCAAAATCTTTTTCAGGAACATACGACAGCCGCGGCGGATGGTATTGCATAAACCCGTGGCTGAAGTGGTCGACGCCGGTGTAGTAGACGGCCATGAAATCCCATGGTTCCAATTCCATTGCCGCTGTCGCCACATTGTGAGTAGTCATCGTTTCTGCGATCACTTTGGCGAGCGTCGTTAGACGGGAATCCTCTTCCTGATTGAGTTCGGTCGCTCCAGGCGCAAAAGGTAAAATCTGTTCGCTTACCAATTCGTGAGGAAACACACGAAGTTTCGCGAAGAAGTCTGACCATTTTTCGGGATGAACCGTTCCGCGCCCCGCACTAAATTTCTTCAGTGCCGGATCGAATTTAGCTCCGCCAATTGCATTCGTGACTACACAACCATTGATTTTTTCCGCAGGATGGCTTGCCCACCAATTGATTACATTCGTCCGGTAACCTTTAAGCGTAAGCATATTCCAGATAGCACGAGTCTTGCGCGAATAACTGGTATAAGGGCGTGCTCCACCACCTTGAGGGTTGGGTTCAATGAAACCATAAATGCCGTGTTTGTAGGCATGTTTTCCAGAAGCAATTGAGTTCCAAAGCATTGGCGACAAAACGGGCTGTAAAGTCGCAATATTGCCCATAACGCCGCGATTGATTAACCCTTCGAGAGTTGGCAGTAACCCTTCTTCCAATAAGGGCGTAATGTGTTCCCAATCCGCGCCGTCCCAACCGATCAACAATACCTTTTTCTTGCCTTGATTACTCGGGTTCATTATGCATTGCTCAGAAAAACTTGGACAATTAAAAAAAAAGGACCGTACAAATTACGGCCCCCATCGAAACAAAAAGTTCGATTTACAAACGATATTAAGCAGCTACTTGAGCGTCTTTACGACGCGAGCGGCGCCATGACAACAAGCCAACTGCGCCCAAAGCCAAAGCACCCAACGAACCAGCTTCTGGAATCGCTGAAATTTGACCAGTCTTCAAGGCTTGACCGACGTCGCCATAGGCCCAATCAACAATAGTAAAGCTATTGTTTGGCGAACCTGTCATATCGAGACGTGCCCAAGCGAACTGTGTACCAGCGCCCAAGTCAAAAGTAAAGGCCAAATAACCTTGACCAGGAGCCAGCCATTGGCTCAATGTGTATCCACCGCCCCAAGCCAACGTGTTAAAATAACTAGCTGGATTGAAGTTAGGCAGAGTTGATACGTTCAATCCGTATGCCAACTTCGAAGCATAGATGAAACCAGGAGCAGTACCTGCAACTTGGCCAAATGCACCAAATTGAGCCGCGCCACTTGCACCAGTCGCTGAGAAAAAGCCATGTCGGGCCAATGCAACGGTCGTGCCGGCGTCTGCAAATGCAGTCAATGCAACAACATTGAAATAACCAGTTGTAGTACCGGCTACGCTAATGTTGACAATGCCGCTGTAATGAATGTCTGCAAAAGCATCATTTTCTGCAGTCGCAGTGGTGAAAGCCGCGGCAGTACCAGCTGCAGCATATGCCATCCACTTCTTTTGATCTAATTTCATACGATCTCTCCAAATAATGGGCACAAGGTGTAAAACGAGGCAGCCTGCGCCGCCTAAGTAACATGTATCTAATTTAACAGAGATGCCGGCAATGTAAATAAGCGACCAAAACAAAAGTTCATATTATTTTTTGAAGGGTGATTTTTATTAAAGCATGCAAAAAACAAAGCATTTCTTTGATTTTTTCACGCCATCCAGGTTTGCTGACGGGTAAATTCTTGAAAATTTTTATAAAAAATTTGCAGTCTTCGCCGTCACAAATCGCACAGTTAACGGATTTTTCCACTCACAAAACCACAGCATAACGCCAAAACACAACACCCGTACAAAGGTGTCCATGTTACCTAATCCGATTGCCCCTTCTACTTGATCCAAATCTTGCGATGAATGTATTGCACCTAAGTTAACGGCAAATTTCTGCCTATGCTGGCTCTTTGCGGCTGCGGCAAATTGGAATCGAATATTGAAACCCAAAATTGAAGCCGAAATGGCTAGGGGCAAGAAACTCGCGTTAACCGGCGAATAAGTCGAAATGAATCGGCAACTCTTTCCGGTTAAAATCCCGATAATCGATGAAAAATCAAATTCGCGGAGCCATTGTTCCAGGGCGGCCCATCTGAAAACAACAAGAGCAAGGCGAAGCGATTGCTTCTGCCTTGCTCTCGTATTTTTGACTAACATTCGCAGCTAAGCCGCGACAATCTCCGTCATTTACCGCTTATTGTCGGCGACTTCGATTAGTACATGTCGTGATCGCCGCCGTGGCCTTTTTTGCCTTTGTCGGATTTTGGGATGTCGGCAATCAAAGCGTCGCTGGTCAATAGCAACGTCGCCACACTAGCGGCATTGGCCAACGCAGTCTTGGTTACCTTAGCCGGATCGATCACGCCGGTTTTGACCAAATCTTCATAGGTATCGGTCAAAGCGTTATAGCCATGGCCGTTTTTACCAGCCAAAACGCGTTCGCAAACGATACCGCCGTCTTGACCTGCATTTTGTGCGATCATCGACAACGGAGCGCGGCAAGAACGCACCACGATGTTGAAGCCGGTTAGCTCATCGTCCGTGAGTTCTGTACTAGGCTTGCAATCACCGGCTGCACGCAGCAGAGCAACGCCACCGCCCGGGAGAATACCGTCTTCAACGGCTGCACGCGTCGCATGCAAAGCGTCTTCAACGCGGGCTTTTTTCTCTTTCATTTCGCTTTCGGTAGCCGCGCCCACGTTAACCTTGGCAACACCGCCCGACAATTTCGCCAAGCGTTCTTCCAACTTTTCACGGTCGTAGTCGCTGGTGGTGTTTTCGATTTCACGTCGAATCGCGTCGATGCGAGCCTTGATATCGCCACTCTTTCCAGCACCTTCGATAACTGTGGTGTTATCTTTGTCGACAATGATCTTCTTGGCGCGACCCAAGTCAGCGATGGTCAAATTTTCAAGCTTTTTGCCCAAAGCTTCAAAAATCGCTTGGCCACCCGTCAACACCGCAATGTCTTCCAACATCGCTTTGCGTCGGTCGCCATAGCCTGGGGCCTTTACGGCACAAATGTTAAGAGTTCCACGCAGGCGGTTGATAACCAATGTCGTCAAAGCTTCACCTTCGACATCTTCGGCGATGATCAACAATGGCTTGCCCGCTTGGACTACTTTTTCCAATAACGGCACAAAATCTTTGATGTTGGTTAGCTTCTTTTCGTAAACCAAAACGTAAGCGTCTTCTAAAACGCATTCCATATCGCCAGGGCTGGTTACGAAATAAGGCGACAGGTAACCGCGGTCGAATTGCATACCTTCGACCCATTCGACTTCCGTTTGCAAACTGCGGCCTTCGTCAACGGTGATCACGCCGTCTTTGCCGACTTTTTCCATGGCATCGGCCAGTAAGGTGCCGATTTCGCGGTCGTTGTTTGCGGCCACGGAGGCCACATTGGCCATTTCATCTTTGTTTTTGATTTTGATCGACATCTTGCTCAATTGAGCGGTGATTGCCGCAACTGCTTTTTCGATGCCTTGTTTCATTTGGATCGGATTGACCCCGGCCGTTACCGCTTTGAGACCTTCGTTGAAGATCGCTTCGGCCAATACGGTCGCCGTTGTCGTCCCGTCGCCGGCTACGTCGCTGGTTTTGCTGGCGACTTCGCGAACCATTTGAGCACCCATATTTTCATAGGTGTCTTCCAGTTCGATTTCTTTGGCCACGCTGACGCCGTCTTTGGTAACGGTTGGCGAGCCAAAACTCTTTTGCAAAATCACATTGCGGCCTTTGGGGCCAAGTGTAACTTTTACCGCGCGAGCCAATTTGGAAACGCCGCGGCGAATCGCTTCGCGGGCTTCTTGCTCAAATGCAATCATTTTTGCCATGGTCAACATTCTCCTGCTAATTTTATTGAATTGATCGTTTAGAAAGGTTTTTGCGGTGAAACTCTCAGCCGTAAGGCCGGCAACGGATTGACCCGCTACTGAATTTTTAAACCGCCGACAGTTAGTCCAAGATCGCCAAGATGTCTTCTTCGCGCATCAACAGAACATCTTCACCATCCATCTTGATTTCATCGGGGCCATAACTGGTAAACAGGACGCGATCGCCTGG
>JBGSMY010000111.1:0-10931 GCA_041739975.1 Pirellulaceae bacterium | reverse complement strand
ATGATAAGGGGGAATTTGTTTTGGTCTGTGGTCAAGGCCGTCTCGAAGCGTACCAAATGCTTGGTCAAAATGAGATCCCCGCAATTGTCGTCCATGTAACCAAAGAAAAGCTCCTATTGATGAGTTTGGTCGAGAATCTGGCTCGGAGGCAACACACCTGCATTGAGTTGGTTCATGAAATAAAAAACTTAAAGGATAGAGGGTACACATTTGCAGAAATCGCCAAAAAAACGGACCTTGACTCTACGTATGTCAGGGGAATCGTCAAGTTGGTGACTCAGGGCGAAGAAAAGCTTTTGCAAGCGGTTGAGAATGGCGAAATCCCGGTAAGTGTGGCAGTCACAATTGCAACCTCCGATGATCATGAAATTCAAAGGGCGCTTACTGAGGCCTATGAAGCCAATGATCTTCGTGGCAATAAACTGTTGAATGCGCGAAGACTAATCGAAAAAAGGAGGAAAGATGGAAAAACAATCCGTGGTGGTACACGAAAAATCCCAGACGGTATTTCATCTAAAAGCATTGTCAAAACTTACCAAAACGAAACGGCGCGACAGCGATTAATTATTCAAAAATCCAAGTTGTGGGAGACTAGGTTGCTGTTTTCGGTTTCGGCGGTGCGACAACTTCTTGAAGACGTTAATCTGGTAAAGTTGTTGCGTGCCGAGTCGCTTGATACGATGCCTCAATACCTTGCCCAACACGTCGAAATAAAAACGAACACAGGAGGCACTATATCGTGAGTAATCGTGTCGATTTAGCATGTGAAAAAGTCCTACGAAAGTTACCTGTTGGAAAAATCCTTCCAGTAAAACGCGTTGCCCAAGGAACGCGTAAGTCGAAAAAGTACCATCAGATTTTGGTTTCGGTTCAACAGGTGGGCATTATCGAACCATTGGTAGTTCATCAAACCAAACATAAGCAGGATGAATATATGCTTCTTGACGGCCATATTCGACTTGAAATTCTCAAAGAGCTGTCAGTTGAAACGGTCGACTGTTTGATTGCTTTGGACGACGAGGCTTTCACTTACAACCACAAAATTAATCGCCTTTCGCCAATTCAGGAACATTTCATGATCATGAAAGCGATCAAGAGCGGGGTTTCCGAAAACGATATAGCCCTTGCTCTTGATATCGATGTTTCCAAGATTCAAAAGAAGCGAGATTTGCTTGACGGGATTTGCGCAGAAGCAGTGCAGCTGATGAAAGGAAAGCGGGGTAACTCCGGCACGTTTTCCCAAATGCGAAAGGCAAAGCCGATGCGCCAGATCGAGATGGCAGAGTTGATGTGTGCGTCAAACAATTTTTCGGTAGGCTATGCAAAATGCTTGCTGGTAGCAACTCCGAGCAGTCAGTTGACCGATGCTTCAGTGCAAAAGTCAATCGATGGCCTTTCGACAATCGATGTAGCACGAATGGAACGAGAAACAGCATCGTTGGCGACGGACTTCAAAAGCATCGAGGAGACTTACGGAAAAAATGTGCTAAACTTGGTTATTGTTGTCGGCTACCTCAAGAACTTGTTGAACAACGGAAAGGTGGTTCAGTACTTGGTGCAGAACTACCCAGAAATACTCAAAGAGTTTCAAAAAATAATTGAGTCACGCAACTTGGATGACTTGAGCCTGTCGGAAAAAGTCGAATAGCATGTCAAAGTCCCTCATCTTGTTGAATGGGGTATGAAGTCAATAGTAACTTTGTATCGACCTAGGCTGTGGATTAGAAACTCAAATCGACTGACAACAGGTGGATGCGGCGACATACCTCGCAATGGATATTAAAAGCGAACTAAAATAGACTGTCACATGTAAAGTCAAATTGGGCGGCGCAATATAATGCCATTTGGTCGTCGCAAGAAATGTTCGGCAACCTCGTTCTGACATCGGAGACTGGAAACGTGAGCAATAAGATTCCTAAGGGTATCGAGAGAATCCACGTGGAAAGGGCGATTCGGGATTGGGAGTCAGGCGAGCACGCCGGTTTTCACCAATCGGTCAAGTATGATCTTGAATTCAATGGAAAGTTTTACCCTCCCAAAGCGATTTTGGGCATAGCGGCAGCACATGTCCTGGGCGGACATTTGAAGCCGAGCGACTTTTCCGGAGGCTCAGATTCCAAATGCCATCGTGTGTTGACAAAATTGGGTTTCAATATCGTTCGAAAACCCGGTAAAAGGCATTATGCATGGCTTCGCGACGAGCTGATACTGACACTTGATTTCTATTTTCAAAATCAGATTAGTCAGCTTTCGCCGCAACATCCTAAAATTGTCGAACTGAGTGAGCTTATCAGGGAGCTACCACTCCATCCGGATCGATTTTCGGATCTGAATTTTCGCACGCCAGAAAGCGTTTATCTTAAGCTGATAGATTTCCGATCCTTTGATCCCGAGTTCACGGGCAAGAATCCGTCGCAGGGAAGTGCAAATGATCACGCTTTATGGGATGAATATTACGAGAATCGTACTGCACTTAATGCCCTGGCGACAAAAATTGTGGCGGCGTTCGAAAACGGCGAGGGAATAGGCGAAACTTGGGAAGAGGAAGAAGAGAGTCGACCAGAAGGGGCGATACTCTACCGCGTCCATCGAAGCCGCGAAAGAAATCAAGGGCTGGTTGCTAAAAAGAAAGCAAACGCGAGCGTCTTAGCTTGTGAAGTTTGTGGGTTAGTTTTCTCCGAAAGATATGGCCAACTTGGTAATGGTTTCATTGAATGCCATCACAACAAACATTTGTCAACCTATGACGAGGATGATGTCACGAGTCTCAAAGATTTGCGTCTGGTATGTTCGAATTGTCATCGGATGCTTCACCGTGATCCGAACTGTCAGACGGTTGAAGATTTACGGAATTTACTCGATGATATTGGACCGGGACCGAAGGCAGTCTTGAGCGTAGATTTGTAAGACTATCCCAAGATTGTGACATCCACGGGCAAGAAACGCCTGACGTTTATGTGGGTGAATGTTACGTCAATACCTTGTGTCCATGTATGTGAGATGTTTGTAATGGACGCCTTTCGGGAGCCTCAAATGAGCAATTCGGTCAACGATGTTTCACTCGGTTTTCGATTTCTGTTGAGTACTATGTTCCTGATGTTGGCCGGGACGGCCTTCGCCCAGGATGGCGATGATGTCGACAGATTGAAAAAACAACTGGCGCAAGTCAATCAAGAGTTGCGGGAGACAAAACGGAAATTGGATCAAGCTATTGCCGGCGGGTTTTTGCCGAATGAAAAGGGTTTCTCTTCAGTGGTAGAAATTTTAAAGTCATTGCCACCCAATCTTGCGTTAGATGCGAAATCGCCCTGGGACTTAGGGCAAAGGGAAGATGCAGTCAATTGGCTGAATCAAAATATGATTGGCAAGTCCTTCAAATGCAATGTCGTGATTAACGATGTAAAGGTGAGAGAAAATCCTCCTTATGCCAAAGATCGGACTGCGCCGAAATATGTGGTGTTAATCTCAACGAATACAGAGGAATTCGCTTTTAACGGTTATGCGATTTCTCAGGTTACTGCTCCAACAAATCAGGAGTTTCGATTTTTTGGCGACGATGAAGTTGCGGAACGGGCTCGCAAATTGAAGTCTGGAAAACGATACGAAATCGAAGGCTTCGTTCAGGAGCTAGATGTGACGACGCGAGGCAAAAATCAATGCCAAATCCATGTAAGATTCGCACGGCTTTTGTTCCCAGCCATGGAGAAGTAGTGTTGCCGTGTTCAATCTCGACGCGATTCCACGACTAAACCATTGCACATCTGTGAGCAAATGCTTCAAAAGAGACCAAACATGGCCGCTTCTAAGGGATCCAAAATAGTTTAGAGATATGGCCACTAATATTTGGGCCTTTTTTGACACCACACCCGCCAGTTGCCCTTCGACCAAATTGCGGTCGATTCCAAGGGGCTTATCGATACTATCCCTGAACAGCCCGAGGGCAAATAACTGCCAATTTCCTGAGTTTTTTCATTTCCAGCAGACGTATCACGATTTCGCGCCAGGCGAAGGTCTGAAGTAAAGCCTCCAATCTGAATCAGCATCGCATTGCTTGTCGAATGGCCCCTTCTCGAAGCGCCTTTAACTGCTTTTTGGCGCTCGCTGTAACTTCATGTGTCAGAATTTGCTGAAGAGGCTTCATTTCACACTGTTTATGAAGGCGAAGGCTGTATAATCAATAGAACTCGCACGAACAGTCAAACAACAGCAGCGCGGCGCTTAATGTCGTTTTGGCAGTAATTGATTAGCATATTTTTTCAGCTTCTGTTTCGCCAGTTTGATTGCCTCTGTGCGTTGGGATTCATCAGATTCAGTAACATCATCAGCTTCAAAATCTTGGACGCCGCCCAACAGTAGAGAAAAGCTTGTTATTCGCTGCTGCATGATGCCTACCAATTTTGCGTCTCTGGTCCCTTTGAATGCAGGATAGGCGATTTGAATTGGTTTTTTGCATCGGGCCGCCCAACTATTGACCCGGCGCACACGCCCATTTCGTTGGATCGTTCGAATAGGGCTGGGGTCTAATTCGAAGTGGATCAAATGGCGGCAACAACTATGTAAGTCGATTCCTTCGGAATGGCTATCAGTAATTATCAACACTTCCGGTCCGAACGGGCTATTAAACATGGAAAAAGCAGTGTCAGGTTGCTTGCTCCCCAAAAAAATACCATCGGCCTCTTTGTCGGGGTGAATTTGTCGCTCACAGATACCCAGAATCCGGCGTGTTTGGCACGGTAACCGACTCTCTCCAAATCTTGTCGAATGACTCGTCTTTTTCGCCAACTGTAGAATCATTTTGCTTGACTTGGAGTGCAGCAAAGCTTGAAACAATCTGAAGGCGGCGACCGCAATCGGTTCGCCGAATTTTCGCGATTTCGTTTTGACAATCGCCTTCACAAGTTTGGTGGGATTGGTAAATGGGATGTCCACTAACCACCGGCTAACCTGAGCGCGAACCAATGGGCTACAAAGCCAGTCGACAAAGTGAGGCAGTAGTTCCTTATCTTTCGCGTGAACGGAGGCCTGATCGACTTGATCTTGTTTGTGATTGTCAACTTGGCGTTCAATTTGGTGCGTAAGAACTTGTGACCACGCTTTCTTCCAAATCTGCCGGGGTAATCCCAGCAATTCCTTTGACTCAGTTAAAGAAGCTCCCAGGACCATCGTTAGTTCTTCTGCAGTGGCGTGATGATGACAGAAGATGACGACCTTTTCGTCTTGTTCAAGGACTTGTCTCACAGCCTCGGCAGTCGCAACCATTTTTGGATGATGGCTCTGTTCCTTGCGCAATTGCGATATTCGCGTCAGATGATGGTTGATGATTTTCGCAGCAACAGGGGCTGGCTTGGGCGATTTCCGTTCGGAAATCTCGTTAACTATTTTATCGAATTGACTCCAGCCCACATGATAGCGAGGATCGCTCGCGTTCTTGACCGATTTGTTCGTAACCATAGGCCCAATACGAATCAATCGGTCCATCCGCATCAAGAGTTCAATCTCGTGTGGTCCGGCTTCCGCATCACGCAATGGCCAGAGCGTTGACTCACCAAACGATTTTTGTTCTTTGGGCAAGTTATCGATGGAATGTCGGATGACATATTTCGATAAAGCCGCCGTCGCCAGTTTGGCAGATTCGGAAAGTTTAGCAGCAAACAACTCCGGATCACCAATCCTCGGTGAATCATACAACCGTTTGAGTAGTTTGGAAAATCGATCGACGTCTTTCGACGCATCGCCGCCATCGATGAGTCGAAGCATGTTAAGAAACTCTTTAAGGCGAATACTGAATGGCGTTGCAGTCAACAAAAGAATTCTCTTGGCTTTTTTCTTTAGGGAGACCAGTGACCTTTTGAAATTTGTGTGCTCGCCCTTCGCACGATGAGCTTCATCGATGATTAGCAGGTCGGTTGCCATTCCTGGGTTATTGATCGCTAGATTGTGAGTTGCGACTTGGATTTTCCCTTTTTGAAGTGCTGAAACATGGCCGTCACATATGTACTTGGGAAGCACCCTCAACGAACTGGAGTTATGCCCAATAATTCGGGCGTGACGATCCAATTCGTCAAGCCAACGCCTTTTGACAACGTTGTTGGGGGCAAAGATTCGAACTTGATGTCCGGTGCCTGCGAATACCCACGCGACCAACGCGGCAACCGCCGTTTTCCCCAGTCCAACGTCATCGGCAAGTAGCACGCCTCGTTGCGACTTGTTACCTTGCGTCATGCGGGACAAAATATCCTGAGCGGTCAAAAATTGTCTTCTTGTAGTCTGTAATTCCAGGTGGATACCACATTTGTCTTTCGCACGCTTGACATACTTTTCGGGAGCGTTGAGGAATTTGCTTTGGTTGCCCGATATAATAACGGTATGGTCCATTTAGAAGTCGTCTCCGCTGATCGAGGTAAGTCGGTTTCGCATTTCTTCGCAAGCTAGCCTGGCCGCAATCGGTGCATGGGAAACCTTGAGCCCCTGTAACTGTTCCCGGCGCTTAAAGGCTTCCGCCAGCATTTTCCCGTCCCTTTTCAAAAAATCCAACTCTGCGCGCTGTTGAGTTTGGCTGGCTTTTTGAAAACTCGACCACCAATTGTTGATGATCTGAAAGTACTCGCGTGCCTGGGCAAATACAGCGACCGTATAATCCGCGGGCTGTTGTGTCTCTTTTTCGGTCGCTTTGGAGCCTTCATCGGACCCTTCCGATGACAGTTCACCGTCGTCGTCAAAGGAATTTAATTTTCCATATCTTTCAAATAGTAATTCGTCCATCAAGCGAGCTGCTAATTTCGGATCTACTCCTGTCAGGTCAGGCGAACGCCTTTGATCCTCAGGTCGATCGTCAAAAACGAAAACCTCAGTCTGCAAATTCTTCATTTGGAGGTGTACATAACGAGGCCGTTGGCTTCCTGAAATCTCCATACTGGCGGTCTGTGATTGCTGATCTGTTGTGATTTGCCAATTGGTGATGACCTGAAAAAAAGTAGACTCGTTTTCTTGCACTTGAAGTTTGCCTTGAAGGTCATGCATCGCCGACCCACGGGCTTCGATTTGGATAGTTTTGCCATCCCAATGTGCGCGTGCCCATAAAAAGTCCGACGGCGACTCGATCTGGTAACCCTCGTCGTTTACATAGGGCGTCTGCGATGGTTCGAAGGCCTGTAAATGGTCCGAAAATCCATCAGTAGCTTGGTCGATAGCAATACCAATTTCGAAATTCTTGATCATCAACGAATTGTCAGCTAAGCGTGTTCCCCAGGCTGATGGTGAGAAATTGGCCGAAGTGATAAATAGTCTTTTGGAATTGCCACGGCGGAAAAGATAGATTTTGGCGTGGCTCCATCGTTCATCGTTTTTTTGATGTTGCTCATGCATCGCAACATTGGATTCCTCGATCAAACCGTTTGACTTGTCTTTGTTGCATACTTTCGAGGAATCAGTGCGAATATTCAACAGTTCGACTCCCGATCGCACAAACGTATCGAGTGAGTTCGACGGCATCTGCCAGAACTTATGCGATGCCCAAGGATGATTTTTCTCAATCCAGACCAAACGCGTGTGATTAGGTCTGCCTTGAAAACTGGCACACCATGAAGTCAATTGATCGGGTCGCCATGAACCGACATACGGACTCATCACTGTAGCGATCACACTTCCTTTTCCTTTGGGTTGTAAATGTTTCAGCGCTGCTTGTCCCCAAGGAGTTGATTTGAGCATCTTCGGCGAATGTTTTCCTGGAATACTCGCCAGAAACTGAAATCCTGTAGGGCATGTGGCTCTTGAAAGCCATGCCATCGCTTCCGTCGAGACACCGGCGGATGAAGTCAAATTCTGTAGAAACGGAACAAGAATTCCCCAAGATTTTAGGTTTTTCTGAGCAGGCTTGCTTTCCATCTCAACATGGAAGCGACAAACTGCCTGAATTTGCCGCTGAAAGGCATCCCGATTCAGGTTGGCCGATGAAACGACAACTTCCAGTCGGTCGGAGGCGAAATTCTTGTCGTCATTGCCTTTCCAATACAAAAGCCATAGTTTAGCGTGCTGCACTTCCGGACCTCGACGGCCCGTGGTCGAATGCCGGATCGAGTTCCAAATCCAATCGTAACCCGAAATTGTCGGATTGCGGAATCCATTGGCCTCTTGGGAGGCTAGAGAAGAAATCACTGCGAGCCGACCATGCAGAGCTTGGAGTTTCTGATGCAACTCGATCAGGAAGCTTGGTTGTTCCCGCCTATCTGTTTCGGGTTGCCTTTGAATCTTTAGTACTGCAGGCAAAAAGTGCTCAGCCAAAAACGTGGAGTCGGGGCGGTCAAATGAGGTAAAAAGGCCGCCAGCAAGCGTGTACTGAGCGAACTCGGTCCAATCCAGCAGTGATTGCCACTTCGGTTGTTGATTATTCATTGTCGTCCTCATTTTCATCTGAAATATTTTCAGATTCGAATAGGCCCGTTGGAATCGCTTTGATGATTCCACATTGAGTGGCCAATCGGCAAAGCGACCATAATCGGAATCGATAGCGAGAGACCCTCGTATTTTTTCCGGACCGTGGTTCAATGGTTCCGTCTCGAAGTGCAAACCACCGCAATCCTCCTCCGAACTGTTCATGATAGAGAATCAGAGACTCGAATATCGCCTTGGTTGTCGGTAAGCCAAATGCCCTCGCAAATCGATCGGCGGCGTCCTGATGGCGAAATGTTGGCTTTGAATTTTGAAGCCAACGGTGAGTTGCATCATGTAGTTGGTCGGCAACTATACCTGCGCCTGGGAATTCGGCTAATTTGGCTAAAGAGATTTTCGGGTTGCCATTCAGCGCATTGTTTACAAATTCCATCGCGGCGATGCCAGCGTCAGCCATACGCGTAAAATGAGGCAGTAATTGGATTCCACCCTCGGCACCCCCCGTTTCCCCAATATAATCGCAAATCGCTTGATGCGTTTGGCCTTTTGAATTTAATGCCAATTTGGCAAAGTGACGTCGTGTCTTTCCATCTTCGTCCAAACCGAACACGATTGGTGAAAGCAGTTCATGCTCAGCCAGTTTCTCGATTCTGGAATTCGATACAGGTCGTTTTCGAGGCAATGTATAAAGCTGAGCTTTTGCGCCATCGTTCCGAAAGTGTTTCCAATTCTTCAACCACCAACGGGCGTGAGAATCATCCAAATTACTCGACGAATACTTCGAACGTTTCGCCTCATCTAATTTCCATGGCGGTCGTGCTTTACCGAGTTTCGCGTCAAGCCACCTGGCCAGGGTATAGGCGGATACGCTTGGGGTCCATCCGTCACCGTTTTGGGTCATGCCATGCCATCGGCGAAAAGCGATACGATACCCTCCATACATCCCAAGTTGGCGGTAGGCGTTGTATTGGTCTGGAGACATCCCGAACCGATTTATGTTTTCATTTTCAAGCCACCGCTTTACGGCTCGTTGCCCGGCCAACGTTCGACCTTTGGCATCGGCCCCAGACAGGATCAATGTTCGGGCTACCCACATCAATTCCAACGGGCGAAGCCAAGCGTAACGCAGTTGTTGAAGCTCTCTCTCGTCCTTTGCGACAGCCCTGGGAGAGTCGTAGAGCCCTTGAGACCGTACGAGACACCACGACAGGATGGTCAGCCATCTTCCATCCTGAGTGGCATTGTTCATTTTTGGCGTGAGCTTTTCGGCAAACTCGTCGGTTATGTTGCGTAAACCCAGGGCATCTCCACGTCTTACGGATATGGGGTCCCAATGCGCTGTGTAAAAGACCTGCAGCATAGGATGATCCGACGTTGTTTGATTCGGTATTATGTATTGAAGATTTGGATGAACTTTTTCAGTAGCCCTCTCTGCCCACTCAAGCGTAGCACCAGAATACTAGCGAAGATCAACAACGCAAGAGGTTTTCTGGTCAATTTATTGAAGTTTTGGCAAACGACTTAATGGCAAGCTCAAGGCGTAGAGGATTTTCTAAAAGGTGAGGTGGCTCTTAAAATGTTTACTTGGACTGCCCCGCGGCAGTTCAGAGGCTCATGCCGAAAACCGACTTTGTCACGTGATATAAACAGAGAGTTGAACTAATGAAATTGGGTCTTTGGAATATGGATCATCCGGAGCATGTCGATGCACCCGGTGCGCTATTGAATCGATTCAACGCGGTGAGGTCTTACTTGACGGCTCGCGAATGCGATGTCTTGGTTTTGTTGGAAGTAAATGTCGCGATGCAACTGGATGGGTTTACCACGGTCTTTAGCGAGGAAAGCCCATTCCTGAGAAAAGGAAGATGCTATTTAGCGCCCAATCGTTACCATCAAGTTGGAATTTACAGTCGACTTCCGCTTGCTCAGCAAGCAATAGCCGAGCCCATCAATGGCGTGTTGGCGAATTTGTCGCTCGAGGACGGCGGGACCGCGATCTATGGGAATGTCATCACGATCAAAGATCAATGGTCGAAGAGTTCTTCGTTGCGCTATTCGGATCGACTCGAGCAACAACTGAACCAAATGGCGGAGCTAGACGGAGGCTCGTTCATTGTGCTGGGCGATTTTAACTTGCGTCTTGGCTGGCCCAGCAAGTTGAGTGCTCATGCCGCGCTAAAAAAGCTGGTTGTTGACAAGAACTGGGTTTGGCCAACCATCGAGCGAACCGATACCGTACAACATGTTGTCCACTCGAAAGACTTGACGACGAAAATTGCAGTTGACCACAGCGTTGTGCCGACACTGAGCGATCATCCGTTCGTCGAGATCGAACTATCGGGAATTACAAGGTAGATTGGCCATCAACCGGGCGTCAATGTCAACTAACGATTGAAGTGCAATGCAAAAGATTGGCAGCTAACAATTTCTTATGTCGACCTAGTACGTCAAGCGATGTCCGTGATCAAAATTATTGCAGAAACTTTAAGGGCACGAGTCGTTTTTTCGTTTCGACAGTAGGAACGGAGTCACCTTAGCAAATG
>JBGSMY010000106.1:0-29058 GCA_041739975.1 Pirellulaceae bacterium | reverse complement strand
TAATTCCCTGCAACCAGTCCGACGCCCACCCGAATCCGTCGTTCGTGCTTTTTGTGGCTTTCGTGGTTAAATCACTTTTACCACTAAATTCCCGGAAGAGCCAAAAATCTAGAGTGCCAATAACAATCGACTTGGGCTTTCTAAATAAGCGATGACATCATTGAGGAAGCGGGCTGCCGCCGCGCCATCAATCAATCGATGGTCGTATGAAATGCTTAGTGGCATCATTAACCGCACCGCGATTTGGTCGTTCTTAACGACTGGCATTTTTCGCGAGCGACCGGCCAACAAAATGGCCGTCTCAGGGTAATTGATGATCGGCGTAGAATACGTACCGCCGATCGCCCCTAGATTGCTGATCGTAAATGTTCCCCCTCGCAAATCGTCGACTCCAAATTCACCTTTGCGAACGCGATCCGCTAATTCGCTGAGTTGCCTGGCAATATCGGGGATGGCCATCTTATCGACATTCCGCAGGGCTGGAACAACCAGACCGCGGTCGGAATCTACGGCAATCCCGATATTAACATAGTCCTTGTAGATAATTTGGTTTTTTGCCACGTCAATCGAAGCATTGATAACGGGGTGATTTTTCAGGGCCATGGCAACGGCTTTGATCAAAAACGGCATCGTGGTCAGCTTGATGCCGCGGTCTTCATACTGTTTCTTGTTGTTTTGTCGGATCTGTTCGAGATCGGTAACATCTGCATCGTCAAAATTAGTCACTCGGGGAATTGTCGACCACGACTCATGCATTTTTTGAGCAATGGTGGCACGAATCTTGCTTAGTTTCTCGATACGAACGGGACCGTAAGCGTCTTGGCTCTCGCCCGCGTTGGCGTTTGGCTGGGCATTTGGCTTGGCGACATTCGCGACGCGAGCGCCGGAGCCAGTCTGTCTGACAACTTGCAATATGTCATCGCGAGTGATTCGACCGTGAGGGCCACTGCCACCGACCGATGTCAGATCGACGCCAACTTCTCGGGCAAAGCGCCGCATTGCCGGTCCGGCCGGTACCAGTCCGCTAGTACCGGACTCCGCTGCACTTGGATTGGCGCTGGACGCTGCCGTTACGGTAGCGGGAGGTGAGTCTGAAGTGGTCGTCGGGGGCGCTGGTTTAGAAGCCGCTGCGGGCGAAGGCGCTGCTGACGAAGGCGCAGGGCTTGATTGAATTGTAGGCGTTTCGGCTGCCGGTGCGGTGGCTGCCAGCGACTTGGCCGCCGATGCATTGGATTTGTCCGCTGCTGGAGGTTTAGCAGCAGCGGCTGGAGGCGAGTCGGTCGCGGCACCCTCTAGAGTCACAATGGCTTGACCAATTTTGACGGTCTCGCCGTTTTTGACTAAAACCGCCGCGACCTTTCCCGCCGCCGTCGACGGGATCGTAACTGTCGCTTTATCGGTTTCAAGTTCAATCAGTCCCTGATCTTTACTGACGGTATCGCCAACATTGACAAAAACTTCCAGGACATCTCCCGATTCAACACCTTCACCCAGCGCTGGAACTTTGATTTCAATAGCCATAATTGATTGTCAAACGAAAAAAGGAGTCTGGATTCAATTTATCAAGGGCATGTGCCCATGACAAAAACGTCTTGTCATCAGCCGCGGAACAGACTAGGCAAAATAGGGATCAACCTTATTCGGGTCGATGTCCAACAATTTAATGGCTTTAGCCACGTCGTTCATTTCAAATTGTTTTATTTGCGCCAGTTGATAGAGCGACGCCAAAGCCACGAACTCGGCATCGACCTCAAAGTGTCGGCGCAGGGCTGGACGGGTTTCGCTGCGACCCATGCCATCGGTTCCCAAACAGAACATTGGTGACTTGAGGAACGGCGCGACTTGCTCAGAAACAGCGCGAACATAGTCGCTCGCTGCGATGACGGGTCCGACCATGCCTTCCATTTGCGTTTCAATGTAACTTTTTTGGGGTTTGGCAGTTGGGTTTAACAGATTGTCGCGACGGCAACGATGGGCGTCACGTCGCAGTTCGGTGTAGCTCGTAATGCTCCAGACATCGCTGGCCACACCAAATTTTTCTGCCAAAATTTGTTGTCCGCGCAAAACGCAGTTCATAATAGCGCCGCTTCCAAACAGTTGCACCCGCCGTTTAGCGTTGGGAACTTCCAGCGATCGGAACTTGTACATGCCCCGAACAATGCCTTCTTCGGAACCTTCTGGCATGGCAGGCATTTCATAGCTTTCGTTACCGACCATCAAATAATAGATGGCGGTTTCGTTCAACTCGTAGAGTTTTTTCAAACCATCCATAATGATAAATGCGGTTTCATAATGAAACGCCGGATCGTAAGCCCGCACGGTTGGGAATGCGATGGCATTCAGTAAACTGTGGCCATCTTGATGCTGCAATCCTTCGCCATTGAGCGTCGTGCGACCTGCGGTGCCGCCGAGCATGAATCCTTTGGCCCGTGCATCAGCACCAGCCCAAACCAAATCTCCAATCCGTTGGAATCCGAACATCGAATAAAAGATGTAAAACGGAATCATGTTCACGCCATGAGCACTATAAGCCGTACCCGCGGCATTAAACGATGACATGGAACCCGCTTCGGAAATACCTTCTTCCAAAAGCTGCCCGTCTTTGGCTTCTTTGTAATACGCCAACTGATCCGAGTCGACAGGTTCGTAGAGTTGGCCGGTATTGGCATAAATTACAACCTCTCGGAACATACCCTCCATACCAAAGGTCCGCGATTCATCGGGCACAATGGGGACAATGTTTGGTCCGATTTTTTTGTCTTTGCACAATCGACTCAGCAACCGCACAAATCCTTGTGTGGTCGAAATATCTTTGCCGTTGTCGCGATCGACCACCGAACGGTATTCGTCGTAGGTGGGGACCTCCATCGTGATGGGCTTGGTGGGACGTGCCGGAACCGGACCGCCCAATTTTTCCCGACGTTCTTTCAAATAATTGTGTTCAACGCTGCCCTCGGGGAATTTGTAGAACTTGAGCGACTTGGCTTCTTCATCCGACAAAGGAATTCCAAAACGGTTGCGGAATTCCAGCAATTCAGTCTCTTCCGCTTTCTTTTTGTTGTGGGCCGTATTGCGACCATCACCCATCCCATAACCTTTGATCGTTTTCGCCAAAATCACGGTCGGACGATCGGTCGACTCGCTGGCGGCTTTAAACGCAGCGTATACTTTTTCGGGATCGTGACCACCGCGACGCATTCGTTCGAGTTTTTCGTCAGAGTAGTTTTTCACCAACTCCAAGAGCTCGGGATATTTGCCAAAGAAGTGCTCACGAATGTAGGCACCGGGCATCGCCACATATTTTTGATATTGGCCATCAACAACCTCGCCCATTCGTTTGACCAATAGGCCCGTTGTGTCGCGTTCGAGCAAAGCATCCCAGTCATCACCCCAAATTACTTTGATCACATTCCAACCGGCACCACGGAACAACGCTTCGAGTTCCTGGATGATTTTGCCGTTACCGCGGACAGGACCGTCAAGCCGTTGCAGATTGCAATTGACGACAAACGTCAAATTCTTGAGGTGTTCTCGCGTCGCCAAAGTAATCGCACCTAATGTTTCCGGTTCATCGCATTCACCATCGCCGAGAAATGCCCAAACACGTTGGTTGGATGTGTCTTTGAGTCCGCGGTTGCGAAGATACTCATTGAATCGTGCCTGGTAGATCGCCATGATCGAGGCCAAGCCCATCGATACGGTGGGATATTCCCAAAAATCAGGCATTAACCAAGGATGAGGATAGGAGCTTAAGCCCGGAGTTTCTTGTAATTCTCGGCGGAATTGTTCGAGGTGTTCTTCCGACAACCGGCCCTCTAAAAAAGCTCGAGCGTATACGCCGGGCGAGCTATGACCCTGAAAAAAGATTTGATCGCCATCGTAGCCGGATTCGCCACGGCCGCGGAAGAAATGGTTGTAAGCCACTTCATAAAGATTGGCCGATGAGCCAAATGTCGAAATGTGACCGCCGATTCCTTCGTAGTCTTTATTGGCACGTGCGACCATCGCCATGGCATTCCAGCGAATGGTACTCTTGATGCGCCGTTCAATTTCGCGATTGCCGGGGTAAACCGGTTGTTGGTGTCGCGGAATCGTATTGATGTAGGCGGTGTTGGACTTAACCGGCAATGGCACACCATCGCGTACTGCTCGGTTTTCCAATACGGATAACAAGTATCGCACGCGTTCCGGGCCGCGACTATGCATTACATATTGCAGCGAATCAATCCACTCTTGGGTCTCAATTGGGTCAACATCGGGCGTTTGAGCGGCAATCGGTTCTGGTCCGGACATAGCTGGTGTCTTCAATACATCTGACATAGTTCTAGTTTCTCCCCTGAGAGATTATCGGCTTTTCCCAAATTGTCACCAAAATCATTCATTTGGTAAAGACGAATCGGCAGAATTGGACCCGCGTACCAATCCGCGACCGACAAAGCCCAAACGCGCCTTGAATTTCTAGTGGAAGAAACAACAACCCATGCCCCAAGATAAGGTCGCGATCAAGCGCTGTGAATCTCGACAATATCGCGGTCCTGCAGTTCATAATCGGCTTTTACAACCGTACCCGGATGGACACTTGTTCCCCAAATTTTGGCAAACTTTAAATTTTTGGCGACGTCTTTGTGGACCATTTCTGCCAATTCAAACAATGTGGCGCCTTGGGACAATGTAAACGGCTTGTCCATATCAGGTTCTTTTTTTGTTGGCACTTTCGTGTAGACACGTACGACGTCCATCGCTTGATAGATGGCATCGCGCAATAAGTCCAATCCGTCACCCGTATCACACGACACTGAAAAACGCCGAAACGGCAGTTTCAAGAACTCCTCAAAGAAACTCAGTCGATCTGCCGCTTCCGCAAGGTCCGTCTTGTTGAGGATCAAAAAGGTTTGCGTATAGGTTACGCCAATATCGGTTTCGTCGAGTTCGGTAATCGTACCCAGTCGAGTTTTAGTATCGGCGATTCGATTCAAGACGGCTTGAAGTTCGTCGCCGCCTTCATCGGAACCAAGATTTAACATCAACAACACCAGATCAGCGCCGCGAATCAAGTTTTGCACAACCGGCTCAAAAATGTCTGAGGTAATGGGAGGTGTGTCGATCAATTGAACTGCTACGTCTTGCCAAGGCATCATGCCCGGTTGTGGCTCGCGAGTCGTAAACGGATAGTCGGCCACTTCCGGTGTGGCGCGGGTCAACACTGACAACAGTTTACTCTTTCCGCTATTGGGTCCGCCAATAATTACTGCGCGCCCTGCGCCCTGCAAAGGGATTCGCGCCGAAGCTTTGCCGGTTGGCGTTTTCCGTGACTGCTCAAGTTCCGCGCGCAATCGACTAATTTTTTGTTTTAAGTCGGCTTGTAGTTTGTCCGTACCTTTGTGTTTGGGAATCTCAGTCAACATTCGCTGCAAACATGCCAGTTCTTCGTCGGGCGTGCTGGCCTGTCGATACGCTTGCTCTGCTTTTTGATATTGGGGTGTTAAATTCGCAGGCATCGTAGTCTCCAATATCTAATTCGATAAAGTAAAAAATTCGTTCAGTGCGATTGGTTTGTTCGTTTCCAGTAACGACTTTCAACGGTAATGTCGTCTTAGTGTAGCCCTAGTTTACCACGAGGCAACGGTAGGATTGAGCACGGGGGTGTGCGGATGAGTAGCGCGCTGCTGGCAGCAAAATGAAGGACGGAATCGAACAAAATTTTTTTCGTCGTTGGGTCTTTTCTAGATTTGCGAACTGGCTTCTAATTGCACAAGACATTGCACAATTCAAGACACCAATTGCCAACCGAATTCCGCCGAATTACTGGCAATCAAAACGAACCCGGACCATCAATTCAATGGATTGGGTGTTCGTGTGCCAACAAATAATAACGGTCCTTTTGCATCAACTGCATAGGCTATTTTTAATAACGGGCTGACTTATGGACATTGCCAAAATTCGAACGATCCTTCAACAGAAACTGGATGAACTTGTTTTACGAGCACAAGATATCGAGTCCCGATTGAGTGATCCTGGACAGGCCGATTGGGAGGAGAACGCAAGCGAAATGGAAGGCGACGAAGTAGAGTTCGAAATCGGCCAGTTAACCAAACGCGAAATTCAAGAGATTGAGCAAGCGATTGCGAGAATCGATCAAGGAAATTACGGTCTCTGCACGGAATGTGGCGGTAAGATCGATTCCCGCCGAATAGAGTTGTTGCCCTTTGCTGGAACTTGCATCAAATGTGCCTAAATGGCAACGGAATGAAGCTGGTTTGATCGTACAAATCGGGAAATCGGGAAATCGGGAAATGCCCCCCATTTAACGCTCGGGCAGACCAAAATATTGCGGCACCGTTCTCCCGTAAGCCAGGCGAAACGCTTCGTCGAAGTTGGTGGCGGTTGGAATTTCGGTCAGTAAACGATTGAAGGATCGATTGTCGGCACGCAGTTGCATGACAAAGAAATAACCCAGAGCCCCCGTTTGATCCTCGGGCAAACGACCATCGATAAGCTGACGCACGGTCTGCACTTTGGCTGCCAATCGTTCTTGTGCGCTGCCGGAGCTGGTCCCCCCGTTTTGCAGTTGGCTTGCCGCCTGGTTAGCGTCTAGTTCCCATTGTTTGACTTGGTCTTCCTTGGAGAATAGTTTGGCGACCGTGGCTTGCCCGACACCTTCGGCAAACCACCGTGGCACTCCCAATCCGGATGATGCCGCATGAACGGATGCCAGTTGGCGAGCGAATTGAATTCGGTTCTGTTCCCAATTTGCTGATCCCGACAACTGCATCGCCACGCGAGCCTCGACTTGATCGAATTGCCACAGCGACGTGACCTCGCGCGGAATAGCATGTCCCAAAACCATAACACCGAATTCATTGAAATCAAAACGTTGACGAAACAGGAATACGGTTATCTTCCCTTTTACCAAGGGCAGGTCGGCGCTGAGTTTGAGAGCGGATTTCAATTCTTTGATCAGCGTACTGCTGTCTTTAGATATTTTTTGCAGGTCTGATTCGTCGAGGTTTCCGATGATTTGTAATTCATCATTGGAAACAACCACGGGTTCGGTTTTCGGCAAAACCTTGGCCCAATTACGTTTAGCCAATTCTAGTCGCTTCGTAGAAAGTTCGCCGTGGTTTGAGCGATTGGCGAGTTCTTTGGCTGCGATCACGCGAACAGCCATTTGACTATCTCCGCCATCAAATGCGGCGCCTTCGTCAATCCATTTGCGGATGATCGTTATTACTTCGTCGGCCAATGGTTCGCGACCTTGTGGCATGCGATTGCCTCCACCGGTGCCCAGTAATTTTTTGATGAGCATGCTGTTTTCGGAGTCTCCCGGTTTCAGCATTGGGCCGTTGTCTCCGCCGCGCAGTAGCGCCGTAAAGTTCGTCATATTGAGACCACCACGTGCTTGCCGGGCCTCGAGATGGCACCCGGTACATTTTTCTACGAGAATCGGGGCGACGTCTGCGGAAAAACTGACCGTCTCGTTTCCGGTAGGCAATTTAACCTCTAGCATCGCTGGTTGGTTATTCATTGGTTGCTCAACCAATTCGCTGATGTTTTGTCGATTGTTTGTAAGGTTTGACTTGGCACCTTGTTCGACCCATTTTTTGAGGATCAATAGTTCGTCAGGGTTTACGGTCAAATTGCCTTGAGGCATTTCCCCGGTTTCAATGGCTAGAATCAAGCGGCTGGCGGCAGGTTGGCCTGCGACCAAGTGCGGACTACCAGATAGGTCTTCAAAGGTCGCCATGGAAAACTGGCCCCGCGCCCGGCTAACATGACAGTTGCCGCATTTAGCCACAAGGATCGGAACGACTTGTTCGCGGAATAGTACAGAATCCGCAGGTGGAGGCATCTCGGAGATTTCAGGGACAGTTTGTTTTGCTGCTTCCAGCTTGGCTCGCAACGCCTGTAATTTCGTTTGGCTTTGTCCGAGAGCTTCGCGATAGGCTGGCGTCAATTCGGTGAGCGATTCTTGCCAAAAACGAACTGCATTTGCAAACGACTTTGCACTAGGTTCAGCGCGGCCACCGCTGAGCAAACGATCCGACTTCTCAATTTCATCGTCGAGTTTTTTTAGGGCTTGCCGCTGTTTTCGCGTGAGCTCAATATCGGTTGTCTGTGCAACAATCGCTTTCGGGGCCAGTGCAACGACTATTGCGACTAAAAGCCAACAGCAAACTCGTCGATTTGCAGCATTCACAAGCATCTGATCATCCTCCTATGATTGGCAGCGCGGATTAAGCAATCTGAAACCAGCCGCTTGGTCACCTAGAATTTCTTAAATTGCAATCGACAGCGGAGCGAGTCCGCCGATCGCCAGTTTTTTCCGCCGATCGCCAGTTTTTACTGTGCGGGCGGAGACCCCGAGTTCAAGTCGTTTGCACGTTCTTGGTATCGTTTTTCATAAGTGCCCAGATCACACCCTGAGATCATCATTGTCAGGGCCATGAAACCGGCCAGCACACCCCACCACCGCCACGGCGAACGCCTGATCATCTAACACTCCAACTTTTCTGATCCGCTGAATTTCTCCGATGGCAATCTCGGTCCCAAATCAAACTTGTTCCAAAAAAGTCGCTGCAACATGCTGATTTGTCATTGAGATTGAGTCAAACCATCGGCTCTTGCTGATTTTACCCGTGCAAACTCTACGCACCTCTATTATCATTGGCACGCAGGGATAACGCAAGAAGTTGCTATTGAAACAATTGATTGAGAAATGCATGTCTGATTCCGCCTTTGTTTATTTTGTTTGCCAAGCTGGAACTGAACCACAATTAAAACGCGAGATCATTGCACAGTTCCCGCATTGGAAATTGGCGTTCTCACGACCTGGTTTCTTAACAATGAAAACTGGGGTACCCGCGACGCGTCAACTCAATCTCAAATCCACCTTCGCTCGGACTTTCGGCTGGAGTTTGCAACGGCTAAGCGGCAATGATGCGATGGTCTTGGCAGAACAAGCAGCGGAATTATTTGTGGTCAGCGGAGCCCGCCAATTACATGTCTGGCAGCGAGACTCCAATATTCCCGGCGAGCGTGGTTATGAGCCGTTTACCACCAGCCTGGCCGAGGAAATAGCTCAACTGATCTTGGCGGCTATCGTCCGACGCGGAGAAAAGCCGCCAACGGTCAATCGACCTGCCAAACCGATTAGCTTGGTTTTCGATGTCGCGTTGGTTGAGCCGGGACAGTGGTGGTTAGGCCAGCACCACGTAAACCAGGTTGCCCAACAGTGGCCGGGCGGCGTGCCCTGCGAATTCCAGCGGTCGGATGTCATTAGTCGCGCTTATTACAAATTGGCCGAAGCATTGTTGTGGTCGCACATGACAATTCGTAAAGGCGATGTTTGTACGGAACTCGGCAGTGCACCTGGCGGGGCGGTTCAAAGAATGTTGGAATTTGGGGCGCGCGTCATTGCGGTCGATCCCGCCGAACTAGACGAAGCTTTGCAAAACCATCCACAAGTCACACACTTGCGAATGCGAACGCGGCAAATTCCAAAAAAGGAAATCGCTGGAACGCGCTGGCTATTTGCCGATCTAAATGTGGCACCAGATTACACACTCGCGGCCCTGGAGGATATCGTCCAACATCGAGCAACTAAGGTCCAAGGTCTGGTGGCTACTTTGAAAATGACGGACTGGAAATTGGCCGAACACTTGGAAACCTATCGCCAACGTGTCAAATCGTGGGGATTCAAAATGGTCCAAACTCGGCAATTGGCTTTTGGTCGACAAGAAATCTGCTTGGTGGCGTTTCGCGATCGATTCACACAGCGCGCAGACCGGCGTTCGAATCCTCGCTCTACAAAACTTGCGCCATCCGATAATTTAACAACCGACAATCAAGCAGTGGCAGAGTCAAAAAAAGCTACGTCGAAACGCAAACAACCTTCGACCACAAAACCACCATCGCTGGACAAAAACAAGGCGTCAAACACTAAGAAAAAAGATTCCAAGGCGGCGGCAAAGCCCAAAGCAGCGAATAAAAAAAGCCAAGAGAATTCGTAGCATCGCTGCATTAGCAATGCAAACGTACCGTGATTCAATAAAATCTAGATTTTCAGTCCATCAAAAATCAGGCTCTTCGAGGAATTTAGTGGTTAAAAAGATTTAACCACGAAAAACACGATAAGCACGAACGACGGATTCGGGCGGGCGTCAGACTGGTTGAAGGGAGTTGCCGGCAAGATTGAATTCCACTCGACACGCACTTTCGCGAGGGTCACACAGTGTAGATCGGGAAGCTTCATCAATCGTAGTCAATCGACTAGATAAACCTGAAGATCGTCCCCAGCCTGCCACTAAATTTCCTGGATAACCAAAAAAGCCCTGGATAACAAAAAAAGCATAATTGCGGTCGCCCACAACTATGCTCTATTCGATTGGCGGTCGGGGATGGGCCAAGTTAAAACTCAACCTCGACCAACTACCTAGACAGTTAGTAACTAGTTAATCTGTTAGTCAATTTTTAATTCAATTTCGACTTCTTGGGTTTCGCTGCCACGTTTGAATTTTATTTTGACTTTCTTGTTGACATTGGCACCTAGGAGTCGCGTAACATCACGGCGGGTAGTGACTTTTTCGCCAGCCACTTCCACAATAATGTCGCCTACCTTGATGCCTGCTTTGGCCGACAATGAATCATCAGCTACTTCGTCAACTTGGGCCCCCTCGCCACCTTCAACACTGCTGAGCATAGCGCCAATTGAGACGCGCGGTGGACGACGTGTGGCCCCAGCTCCATCGGCCAGTTTGGGGCGTTCGGGCATTGCCAAAACCGACGCAATGAATCGTTCTGACAAATTGATCGTATCGAACATGCCTTCTAAATTGATGGTCTCAAAATCATCATCAGGCGTGTGATAAGTTGGGGTAAGTCCAGTGTGGAAAAAGATCACTGGAATTTGACGCGATTGAAACGCTGCGTGGTCACTCGCACCGAAACCTCCAGCCGGTTTTTGCAAATCAATCTTGATTTCTTCGTTGGCTTTATCGAGCAATTCGCCGAACTCTGCTGCGCTATTCCAACTGTAAGCCGTTAATTTTTTGTCGGACATCGAGCCGATCATATCGTAATTGAACATGGCAACCGTGTTTTCCAAGGGAAATAATGGGTTGGCGACATAATGTTGTGCGCCAATCAAACCCATCTCTTCTGCTGAAAAACAAATGAAAACTAGTCGCCGTGCGGGTTTCTTTTCGGCTCGTGCAAAACGACGTGCGAGTTCGATAACGCAGACCGTGCCGGTCGCGTTGTCGTCCGCGCCATTGTGAACTTCTTTGCGGTTCGGTGCACGGGAGCCGTAAGCACCTAAGCCGAGGTGGTCATAGTGGCCGCCAATGACAATCGTTTCGTTCGCCAATGGGCCTTCGCCTTCCAGCACACCAATGATATTGGAAGTCAACGACGCTTTGCGTTCAAATTCAGATTTGAATTCAGCTTTCCATCCGTCGATAACTTGCGAAATCGGTTCGAGAGTGCTGTCGATCGCTTTTTCAATGTCGGCCAAGCTGGAAAGTTTTTCACCACCACCTTTTACGACGGGAGTAATTTTCAATAGTTCGTCGAGCGTTTCTCGCTTGATGTGAGCGAAAGGCATTCGCGAAACCGTGCGGCCAAATAGTTCCGATGGGCTGAGTTCGTCGCGATCGGCTGCAGGCGCAGTTTGATTGTCGTTAACCATGATGATGGCGGCTGCACCCGCAGCGCGGGCCGCAGCGACTTTTGCGTTCAAAAAAGCATATTTGCTGACGTCCGTACCGTCAAACACGCTGTTGGCATCCGTTTGTTGGGGTTCTTGTCGAATCAGAACAACGATTTTGCCGTCGACATCGAGATTGCGATACTCATCGTAGTTCAATTCTTCGGCTTTGATGCCATAGCCGACAAATACCAGTTCAGCGTTGAGGTCATAGCTTTGGCTGGCAACTTGGGGGATGAATTGCTCATCTATTTTCAGTTCTAGTTTTTTACCTTTTGGGCCGACCAGAACGAGTTTGCTTTTGTCTTTAACCAATTCTTGCGTTCGGCCGACGTCAAAAGTTTGACGATAAGATTCGCCGTCGACAGCGGGTTTTAGGCCAGCTGCTTTGTATTGTTCAATAATGTAATCTGCTGCCTTTTCAATTTCGGGTGTTCCCGGCAACCGGCCACTCATTTCATCGGAGGCCAAGGTTTTCAAATCAGAGGTGACGCGGGCGAACGAGACCTCTTTCGTATCATCATTTTTAGGTTGATCGGCCCAACCGTGTAGAGAAATGGAAAAAGCTATTTGGCAAAACACAACAGTTGCCAGAACGCGAGCGAGCCCGCTGGCCTGTCGTTGGTCAGATTTCCAACGAAGACGCCACATTGTTAACATGGTCACATTTCTCCCAATTGAATTGTCAGTAATTCTTGCTCGGCCGCCAATCGATTTGCAGATTGAACCCGCACCGCCGCCACTGTAGGCTGCTGCGTATCATATCAGAGGAGCCGGTTAAATGCAAAATAATGTACGGAAGTAGATTGCACCTATTTATTCGAACTAGGGCAATTACTCGAACTAGGGCAATCGATCCAGATCCGGCAATTGACGGATTCGCTCGTCGACCAGATTCCGCTCAGATTCCGTCAGTGCTAGTTTTGCGGCCCGTTTAACCCGAGTGGCAGCAGGTCCATACTTTCCGAGAGCCGATAAATGTTCGGCTTCGGAAATCAATTGCAGCATTTGTTCGTGTTTTGCCGCGCGTTCCTGAGCTTTACGAGCTTTGATCGCCGCCACACTGGACACGGCGGACGTGGCCGTGGAATCGGCATTGCCAAACCCAATCGGGGTTGCGGCGGAATTTTTTGTCGAGGCGGAATGCGCTTGCCCCAAATTCGAAAGATCGAGTTGACCGCTTTGCACCGCGCGGGTCACGGCATTGTCCAGCGGCTGAGGTATCATCGGCGAAAACCCAGTAACGGGAACAACGCCAGTTACAAATGGAGAAATTTGTCCGGACCAAATTCCACCACCTTGTCCATTTTGAACCACCAAACTTGGCACCGTACTGCTCATCGTGCGATTAGAGCCTTTACTCATGGTCAGTCCCAATGAGAATCCACCGCCATTATTACCAAAGTTGCCAAACCCAAAGCGGGCCGCTGTATTGGGATCGTAGCCGCCAAAAGGCGGAATCGCCGACTGATTACCTCCCTGCCGAAACGATAGAAAGGGCATTGTCTGCAAGCCATTCCAGCCGACAATTCGCGAACCTGGCCCGCGGCCTGCCGGTAACTGAAATCCAAATCCCACGCCATGATGTTCATACCATGAATTGCTGGTGGTGGTATAAGGTGATGCGACACCGATTTGTTGCGAGAAAACCTTCGAGGTGACGCTGCACTCAAGGCCGAGAATCAATGTCAACGACCCAACGACAATTAATATCTGGCTGCAAACAAAAGATCGATCGATCAATATCGCACGGCCTGATAGGCTAATCATGTTTTCACCTTTTCCCCGTAACGGACAACCCCGCAGGAATTTTAGCGGGTCAGGGCGCTGATGCAAACAAAAAAATTTTGCCGTGGATGAAGGTCGAGAAAATTTAGTGGGAAAGTTTGACACCGCGCAAAGAAACAGATGCGTTCTTTTGAAACGCATCTGACTCAATGTCTATTCATGGAATCGCGCAAAACCCTCGATTTTGACCGACGAGGAATTTGCTTGTCGTTGATTGTTGGTGCTTCCAGTCGTTTGTGGCTTGGGCAGTTAATCAGCGTCTTTTCTGAACCTGCGACCCGCTCTGCTTTCGGAAACGCTGCCTTCGAAAACGCTGCCTTCGGAAACACTGGCACTGTGCAAACGAAACTCGTCTCAATAGGCGACTGTCGCACCATTGGACCGCTTAAAAATCAGACAGCGATACCTCAGACACCCGCACCACAGACAATGGTACTACAAACACAGGCACCGTAGTCCAGCAACGACGAGCAAACAACCAGGTAAGATTGTCAACTGCGAATGATTGTCAACAGCAAAGGACTTAGCTTTTGGTATTTAGTTTACGATTTCGTTCGTTGCGTCGTTCGGCTCGTAACCGGGCACGACGATTGATTTCACTTGGTTTTTCATAATGTTCGCGACGGCGCATTTCTTTTTTGATGCCACTCCGCTCGACGAGTTTTCGAAATCTACGAACTGCTTCTTGAATTGACTCTTTATCACGTACCAACAGCTTTACCATTGTCCCTCCGAACTGATCTGACAAATCAAACGCACTTGATCCTCCTTTTATAAAGTTCCATTGAAACCGGGCACTTCGCTGAAGTCAGGCGTACCTAGAGCGGGGCAGAATCAGGGGGTGACCTCAGAGTGTAAACATTCTGAGGTCCGTGCTGATTCGTCCAACAACATCGCGCCGAGACCCAACTAAAAATGCCGCATAAAAATGCCGCTAGTGGTCAAACTGACCCGGATGGAACGGGTTTTTCCTCACCCGCTACTTTATCTCTAACCATCGGTAAATTACCAAAAAAAGCTTTGGTTTGTCCAGCCACAGAGCCGGATTTTCTTCAAGTTATTCAATAAAAATCACGACATTCGTTGGGAACTGGTTGATTTTGCCCCAAATGTTCTGGTAATGCCGACCCACTTTACTGAGAATATTAATTGAATTCCCCAAACCAAAACCGTTAGCCGTTGACAAGTCTGCTGGATTGAGCGAAGATTTCCGATTCGAAATTTGGAGAAGCTGAGATGAAAATACATAAGAATGACACCGTTCAGGTGCTGCGTGGAAAAGACGCCGGTGTTGTAGGTAAAGTTGTAGCGGTTGACCACGAGACGAAGAAAGTAATCGTCGAAGGTGTAAATCGCGTTTATAAGCATGTTCGGCCTAGTCAGCGGAACCCACAAGGTGGCCGTTTGCACAAAGAAATGCCGATCGATGCATCGAAATTAGCTGTGGTTTGCCCAAAAACCAATAAGCCCAGCCGAGTAGGGTTTCGAATCCTAGCCGATGGCTCCAAAGAACGTTTTGTCAAGAAAAGTGGTGCTTCTCTTGGTATCGTGTCACCACCCAAAGCCACCCGCGTGAAAAAAGCTTAATCGCGGTCTCGCCTTGCGTTTGAAACTTAACGAGCCGTATCCGGTGTTTATCGCCCAATGCGCTGTAGTGCATCTTGCAAGCCGTAGCAAATTTTGCGGCCTTGAGATCAAAACTCTAATCGGCTTTGCCAGCAAAGCCCGCACAGACGATGGCGGTCTTGGGGTTTGTCTGGAGAATTCCGGCACTGCACTTGCGAATCGGGACATGCAATTTCGACACGCCGCCGTCGCCGCCGCGAGATTTGCGTTTGGGCGTCTTGCGAAGTAGAAGTGTCGATGGCCGCAAATCTCGCTCTGGCTTGCCGTTAAACGTTGCGCTTGAATCGACCACAATTGAAGCTGACAATCCGTTGCGAAAAAAAGCCGCCCTTTTGGGGCGGCTTTTTAGTTTTTACAAATTGATAGTAGATTCTACAAATCCGCTAACGCCTGACACTTCACGCCAACGCCTGAAACCTAACGCGAACGATTTCATTCGCGAGGGATTCGTCGGGCGAATTACTTCTTCATTACTTCTTCGAAGAGAACTTAGTGTCGGAGTCAATTTTTGTCGACATGCTCATGGATTGTCCACCGGCATCAATATCGCCTTCCATATTTTGATCACCGACAATGCGAACGATAACGCCAGCGACATTGTCAAAGTAAATCGTGCTTTTGCCTTTGGCATTGTCCATATTGAATTGTGCCTCGGCATTTTCATCAGCTTTCAGTGTGATTGCCGATTCAACAGCGATCTTGCACAAATCTTTGCCGTCTACTTTTTCCATGCCTTGATAGGTAAATTTGTTGGCGATGGTCATTTCGCCCATACCTGGCATTTGAGCCGTCGTTTCATTGTCCCATGTATCGCCTTCCACGACCGCTTTTTCAGGGAAGAAAGTCATTGCCGCCATTTGTTTGACGCTTTCCGGAGTGAAACCCTGTCCACCACCCGCTGCGTTTTCGGCCGTCATCTCTTCGGGTACCTCAAACTTTACGATTTCACCTTGACCGTTCATGGTCATATGAAACGGAACATTGATCATGTTTTTCAAACCACCAGCGATCATCTCGGCTGGAAATCCAAGTGGTTCTTTGTTATCGGTATCGATATTTACATCGCCACCACCCATGGGCATGGTCATGTTCATGCGATATCGCGTGATGGTTTGTTCTAATTTAAATTCTTTGTCGCTTGCTTCAGTGACTTTCCACTGCATGTCGACAGTCATGTCCATCGGAATATCCATCGCTCCTGCGGGTGAGTCGATAGAAGTTTTCACTTTTTGGACAGTGACAACCTCAAACGTTTGACCTTCCTTTAGTTTCCAACGCAACGTGTTCGATTGTGCGTGAACCGCGGCACTTGAGAGCCATGCACTCAACAAGACGGCGCAAGTCAAACAAAATTTCCAGCTTCCCAATTTAGCAATCATGAAATGCCTTTCAAAAATAAGATTCTTACAGTTTGTTTCGCGTTCAATTGTGGGTGCAGCATTCGTTCAGCAATGGCGTTCATAAAACGATTGCAAGGGTACACAATGCGCTCCCCGCCCCAATCAAAAGTCTCGCATATTTAGGTCTAGACGTCTATTCCCACGCTGCGGTGACATTTTTGCCAACAATCGACGATCGTGAGCCCATTCGTCGCCAATTTGACATTCTTGGAGGACGTTGGACCCAAGTTGTCGTTTCGGGATCCAATAGTTCACTTCAATCAGAAATGCGACCAATAACCCACGCTGGGAAACTGTCCTTCGGGCCTTACCCGCCGCAATTGGGAAGAGTTTCATTGACCGAGGAAAACAGAAGGAATTCTCGAGAATCGAATAATTCTGTTGGCAACCAAAAATTGCTTGTAAACACAATCTTGCTTAGAGATTAACGCGAGCTAAATCGGTAAGTGGGACTGGCCGCTGGTGAGGATTTCGATGAGGTTTTTTCAGTAGCAATCGGCGCTAAGTTTGCCGGGGGCGCTTGTTCATTGTAGACTCCGGTGGAGTTCAGTTGACTGTATCTTTGAAATACCAGTCCCGCCGATTCGATAAACAACTGGCGGACCTCCGCCGTTAGTCCGGTTAGCTTGTAAGCCATGCCTTGAACGCCAGGACCATTCCGCTGGGTCGTTTCATTAAGTCGTTGTACGAATCGCAGTGTCTCGACAAAGTTATGGTCAGCTGTCCGGCCGATAATCGGTTGAATGGTTTTGGCAACCATTCCTGCAGCAGCATTATCGATCTTCACAAAAACATCTAACATGCAATTGACCGATGGAGCTCCAGTCGCCAACATTTTTGTTTCGCTGCGAACTAAGATCACGCATTCGCCCTGTATGGGTCGCTTAATCAGCGAACCTTCATAAGTGCCTTCGCCAATGAACAAGTGCAAGTTTTCGGTTCCATAAACCAACTCACATCGGCTGATCGTACCGGCCCCATCATCCGATTCTAAAACGTAAGGCGCCACTCGATCCGTTGTCATCTCCGTGACATTCATCAATCGCCAGATTTCAACGACTATTTCCGGATATCGCTGTAAAACCAAGAAGTAATCTGGATCGATCTCTACCGACATTCGCGGTAAGCGCCGATAGATGCTGGACTTGCTCAAAATATCCGAAACGCGTTGCTGGGCAGCGGGAGTCAATTCTTTTAGTGGTATAGCTGACAATGCTTCGTCACGAAATGACCGATTCGACGAACCACTGGATTGTTGCTGGGCAGTTAACGCCATAGGCCAGCAGATGAATATACCCAGTAGGCCAATCATCGCTCTCTTCAACAACGAAATCATGAATTGGCCCACTATTAACATCAGCCATAACCAAGATGGTATCACGTGTGAAAATAGATCGGTAATTCCTGTCGTAACGGAACAAACAAATTTTTCCAACAGACACAGTTTGCCTATTTTTCCACTTACACGAGTCGGTTAGCCCCCACAACGGAACGAGTTCACCAAGCTTTAATGCGGATTTATCCCTAGCTTTTCGCATTTTTGGCGGAATCTGCTAGCACAACTTCAATATTTTTTTGAATTTTCGTTAAAGTCGTTAAATTCGTTTAATCTTACCTAACCCGCAAAGTCGATAGTTCGACAGAAGAAGTTGTCTTATCAGCGGAGGAGTTGAAATGTTGCTTGCAAACAAACTGGGATTACGGTTTGGGCATGGATTTGTGGCCATTGTCTGTGGCACGGTGGTCTTAGGCAGTTGTGCCGGAACTTGGGCACAAAACACTTCGCCTCAAACGGCGACCAGGCCATCACAAAATTATGTGCCCTCGACGGTGCCACCACCATCGGTACACATTCCCGAACGCTCGGCGAAGCCACTGCGCAATATTAATCAGCGCGAGGAAACTCAGCGCGGTGAATCACAGCTCGGCACCAATCGTGTTGTTTATTCGCTAGGCGATGAAACCAATTCGCAAACCGAACAACGTCCTGGCTTTTCGGCTCCACGCGATCGCAATTCGTTTGCCGCAAATCTGCCGACCGCATCAAATCAGCCAGGTGGCTTGCCAACAAGTCCTAACAATGTCGCCTTAACTAGCTTTCAAGTTCCTGATAAAAACAAGAGCGTTGTTCCCGATATTTTAGTGGGTTCAGAAAAATTGTTGCCCCCATCGCAGGCCATGGAAGCAGTGCGTACGCAGCAATTAAATGTCACCCAGCCAGTCAGTAGTCCGGCAGTCAACAGGCCGGCTGTTGGCAATCAAGCAGTCAACAGTCAAGCAGTCAACAGTCAAGCAGTCAACAGTCAAGCAGTCAACAATCAAGCAGTCAACAGTCAAGCAGTCAACAGTCAAGCAGTCAACAGTCAAGCAGTCAACAGTCAAGCAGTCAACAGTCAAGCAGTCAACAGTCAAGCAGTCAACAGTCAAGCAGTCAACAATCAAGCGGACCAATCGTTTGTTCCACGCGCGCAAACTCCTGCGTTACCAAATCCATTGCCACAAAATGGTTCGCCGCTGACAAACGAAAATGCTGGCCGACTACCTGGATTACCCCCAACGGTTCAGGGTCAACCGACTACGGGTCCTGCAAATTCCGGTTTGTCGGCCACGGGTGCAGCACCAACTTTGGGCAATGCCCCTAATCTGTCGAATCAACAATTGGCCAATCCGGTCGTTCCATCAACTGCACCGGCATCGATACCAGCAACTTCTACGGAGTCTGGTCAAGACACTCGGATTACTTTGCCACCAACGTTGGACCAATCGAATCGATCGGTTGGCGGGTTTCCCGTGAGCACTCAGCAACCTTTTGGCAGCCCGCCAGCCAATACTGGCTTTCCTGCAATGAACACGGATCGACCTGTGGATCCAAATTCACCTGAAATTCGGTTGGCAATGCCTGCAATCGAAATCGAAGCATTTGGACCGCGAACCGTTGGAATCTACAAGGCATCGAAATACAAAATTATCGCTCGCAATCTTGGTTCGCAAGATGCGGAGAAAGTGACGGTAAATATTGTCGTGCCTCAGTGGATTCAAGTTGAGAACTTGAATGCATCGATTGGTCGCAAAGACCTAACCAACGATCAAACGAACAACAAAATCCAATGGACAATTGATCGATTGGTGGCCGGAGCGGAACAAACGCTGATTTTAGATATGACGGCAATTAAGGCCGATCGATTTGCTTTGCAGCTCGATTGTTCGCTTCAACCTCAAGTCGGTGTCGCGCACGTAGAAGTCACTGAGCCACGTTTGGAAATGAAAATCGCCGGCCCTAATGAAGTCTTGTTTGGTGAAACCGCAACTTATAATGTCGTCGTGCGAAATCCAGGAACAGGAACTGCCGAAAACGTTACCGTGATGTTGCCTGAAGCGTTAGGCGGCGAGCGGGCAACGTTGGGTGACATCGAACCGGGCAAAGAACGCAAGTTTGCCGTTGAGCTTTTGGCTCGTACCGCCGGACAACTTGATCTGGCGACCACGGCCGCGGCATCTGCCAATTTGCAAACGGCAGACACGATCAGCATTATGGTTCGCCGTCCTGCATTGCAGGTTGCGATGGCAGCCCCAGAAATGGTATTTTCAGGAACAGTTGCCCAAATCGACTTGCAAATCTCCAATACGGGTGATGCCATGGCTCGCGAAATTGTCGCCGCCGTCGCTTTGCCAGCCGGTGTCAAATACCTAAACGGTATCGAAGCCGCTGAAGTTCGCGATGAAACAATTCGTTGGAATATCGGTAACCTCGATGTGGGTGAAGTCAAAAAATTCACCGCTTACTGCGAATTGGTTGCCGACGGAACCATTAAATTAGAGCTCGCAGCTCGCGGAGCTGGCGATATCGGCGCCGCCACGCAATCGGCTACCTTGGTCGAAACCGTACCCGATATGACGCTTTCTGTCGATGAACCCGCTGGTCCATTGCCAACTGGCAAAAACATCGAGTACGTGATTCGCGTCAAAAACCGTGGCAGCAAAGCCGCAAAACAACTGAATTTGGTAATGCTGTTTGGACAAGGTGTCGATCCGGTTTCGGCAACAGGTTTGAATTATAACTTGGCGGAAGATGGTCAGGTAATCTTCAATCCAATCGAAGCCATTGCTCCAGGCGAAGAATTGAGTATCCGTGTCTCGGCTCAAGCACACCAACCGGGAACTCATCTGTTCCGGATCCATTTAGAGTCGGTCGATAAAGATACTCGCAAAGTATTTGAAGGGACGACTAAATTCTACGGCTCGGAAATCAAACGAGCGTCCACCGCGACGAATACGGATAACAGCGGGTTCAAACAATAAGTCCTAACGTTTCATTCGAACAACTTCTTCGCGAACCCCAGTGGTCGTTTCGGCGGCCGCTGGGGTTTTTGTTTACATCGGCGAAGTTTGCAATAACCAAGGATGCGAATTGCAATTCGTGTGAATGAGGTGAGGTGAAGGGCAGAGGTTTCTTATACAAATACGGTGTTATCGTTTTTGTTGGTCTTTTTTTGTTAACGTTTTTGGTTATCCAAGAATTTTAGTGGCTGGCTGGGGACGATCTTCAGGTTTAACTAGTCGATTGGCTACGATTGATGATGCTTCCCGCTCTGCTCTGTGTGACCCTCGCGAAAGTGCGTGTCGATTTCGAATTCAATCTTGCCGGCAATTCCCTGTAACCAGTCTGACGCCCGCCCAAATCCGTCGTTCGTGCTTTTCGTGTTTTTCGTGGTTAAATCTTTTTTGCCACTTAATTCCCGGAAGAGACTCTTTTTTATTAGGGCTCGCGGATCGATTGAGGACCATCGATCTACTTAACGGCTTCCAAACGTTCGACCAATGCAATATCGAATCGCGGGTGGACGGTTCGCATGTCCAATAACAAACGGTTTTTTTGGATCCGCCCCAGAACTGCGGGATTACCGGTCCGCAATTGACGGGCGAACTGATCTACCGAACCTTGTTTGGGCTGCAGCGCCACGCACCAACTGCGAATCGATTGATTGGGCATACTACCACCACCCAGCATCGATGCCTCCTCCAAGACCTCGACCGATTCAAGCCACGATTGCCCACGCACTTGATCGGCCAATTTTTTCGCCCGCATCTCAAGGTTTTCCAAGGGCGTCGCTAACATCGACAAAACGGGCAAGCCCTGTTCTAGAAGTTCCGGTTTTAGATAAAGATCCAACGTTGCGCTCAGTGCAGCCAAAGTCAGTTTGCCGACTCGCATTGCCCGCATTAAGGGATTGGCCAAAACTTGTTTTATCCAACGGTGTTTACCAACAATTAATCCGCACTGCGGACCACCGATCAATTTGTCTCCACTAAATAAGACTAAATCGGCACCAGCGGCAATCCGATCTCGGATAACCGGTTCGTGTTGTAATCCATACTTCGAAAAATCGACTAGCGCGCCGCTGCCAACATCGTCAATGATTGGAATTTGGCGTTGTTGCCCCAAGCGGACTAGCTCGGCCAACGAAGGTGAGTCGGTAAACCCTACGATTTGGTAGTTGCTGGGGTGCACGCGAAGAATCGCACCGGTATTGTCGTTGATCGCTTGTTCGTAGTCCGAAATTCGCGTCTTGTTAGTTGTTCCTACCTCCCGCAAACGACAGCCACTACATTCGATCACATCGGGAAGTCGATAACTGCCACCAATTTCGACCAACTCGCCCCGCGACACAATCACTTCTCGACCCTTGGCGACGGCGGCCAACGCCAACATCGTGGCGGCTGCATTATTGTTGGCGACGGCCACATCTTCAGCGCCTGTCAGTGATTTAATCGCGTCGCGGACCAATTCAGCGCGTTGACTGCGTTCTCCGGTTTCGAGGTTGATTTCGACGTTGCAGTAACCTCCAGCGGTCTGCTCCACTGCGGCTAACGCCGCTGCCGACAATGGTGCCCGCCCTAGTCCGGTGTGCAAGATAATCCCGGTTGCATTAATCGTCGGTCGCAATTTGATGTCGTGCTTGGCTTGGATCCATTGAGCGATCTGTTCGGCCAGTTCGCTGGGGGTCGGTATCTCCAAATCTTGCACCGACTGATTGACCTTGCCGCGAAAATCATCGAGAAAATCTCGCACACGATCGACAACTACGTTTTGGTTGACGCCTTCAATCAAACGTTTGATCGGAGCGCTTTCCAGCAATTGACTAACTGACGGCAAATTGCGCAGAGGATTAACCATTTTGAATTGACCTGCTTTCAACGACAAAAAAATCGAACTTATCGACAATACACCCCGGAAATTTACGGAAACAAATCCGATCATTGCCGGCTTTTAACACGGTTCTACTTTGGCGGTAACGCCATGCGAGCGACCTCGGCCCATTTGACGATTAATCGATTCCCATTCTTGTGAACCAATTCTAATTGTTGGGATGTCAAGGTCGCTAATTGCCAAGGTAGGTCGCCGCCAAATCGAAAAACTTCCCCGTTATTTAGCCACACACCACCGCTTGTTTTCGCAATGGACGGTGGCGACGAGAACCAAATGGATGGCCACTGGGCGACGTTAGAATTGGCCCATTCCAACGAGCTGTATCGCGGCATGGGATCTTCCTCACGCAAGTGTTTTTGTTTGATCCGTTCATCATCGCTGACCGGTTTCAAAAAGACCTCTTGTAACCGCTTGTTGCTGGTCGCATCGGCCCAATCCAGTCCATTGGCAGTGATTTTCAGATTCGGCGCAACAATTCGTCCCGTGGGGAATACGAGCAAAGGTTGTTTTTCGGCGAAATCGCCCGACAAGGGAAATCGCAAGTAGTCGGCCGCAGACCACACCGCATGAATGTCGTCCGACCCGAGCGACCACTGATCAAACCTCACCGGTGTGAATGTCTCACCTGGGTTCACTTCAATCACAGAACGGTCGCTGGTCAAGGCAAACCCGCGTTTGGAATTGGGCTGAGGTTGAATTCTCGACACCTGCGGCCAAACAAGTGACTCGACCAGTTCGAGTTTGATATTTTGTGTTCCGCCCAATTCGGGGCACTCGAATTGTATCTCACCCGAATCACGTATCGAAATTCCTTTGGTCGCGAAATTCTCTCCCGTCCAAGTACGGATGATCGCTTGTTGATCATGCGCCTGCAGCGGAGCAATTGGTACAGGTGTTGAAAACGAAACGTTATCCAATGCGTAGTCGTTGTCGATATCGCGCTTTATCTCAAACAAATAGGGGTTGCTTAATATTCGTATCAGAGCAATCGGCTCCGCACTCTCGACTTGAAAGCAACATCCGAGCTCATCGCTGGCCTCGACAGTTGCTAACAATTGCCCATCTTGATTGAACGCCTGCATAATAAAATCGCGGGCGTGATTGATTTCTCCCGCATAAACTTCGAATTGATGGACTCCGGCTGCTGAGTACGGCTGGCCCGGCAGGCAAAATTCAAACTCCGTAATTCCAATGTGCCGTCGTTTTAGCGAACCACGCGTATCGAAGACACAAATGCTGTTTTCACCAGTGGGTCGACCGGAAAAAATCATTTTGAAGAATGGCGAGATTCCAATATGGCCAATTCCATCAGCCGCAGTCATCAACAATCCATTTTCGACGAACAATCGATCGAGCATCTGATTCGGATCCTTCAACAGCGGCATTCCAAATGGGTCAGTCTCGAAATCGATCAATTGCAGGTCGGCTCGCCGTGTATCCGCTATGGGCATTTGTGAGCTGACCCACGGTTGGTTGTTGGGCGGCGTGAATAGAGCTGAACGGCTCAGCGGCTCTGGACTGACATCAGAATCAAGCACTCGCAACATTCGAATTTCATCTCGGCCCAATTCCCAAGTTTCCCCCGCTCGTTGAAGGTTTAGGATGAAGTCCCCTGAGTCGCCGGACACCGGTCCAGCAGACTTCGTTTGCACTATATCGGCTTTAACCGTGCGATTGGACTGCGTCGAGCTGGTAGTGGCGGCTTTCAGGATTCGCTCGACCCGATATTGAACTTCGAGCACGGATTGTTGGGCGGCCAATTCGAGCAGCGGACGAATGTTGCCCGCCTGTGAGCTTTGCAGACGTTGAATCAACATCTGTTCAGCCGCTTCGCGAGCTTTGTAATCGGTCGCGTTGAGATCCAAAATCAATTGATTGCTAGAATCGACAAGTTTGGCAACCGATTCGCCCGCCAATTGCATACGGACAACTTCTGACAACGAAATGTCGCGCGTGCGCGATTGTCCGGTCAGTTCGATGTCGGTCCAGTGGATTACGGTTGGTTTAACCGTTCCACGAATCACTGTACCGGATTTGAGTTGAACTTCGACAGGTATTTCCGATTGCATTGCCGCCAACGTGGTTGCAGTCCCATGCGCAAATGCGATGGCAATCAGAATAAACCAGAGGCAAAACCGATGTTGGGGCAATGAATAAGCGGTGCGAATCGATATCGCGCTTTGTTTTAGTTCCATTTCGAAATCAATAGCGTTTTTAGATTCGATCATGGGTTCTTTTGTGAGTTCCATTGATTGACGTTAAAATAAGTGTACGAGCCACCGTTTTCTTCGGCGATGGTTTTTAGAAAACTGTTGGTTGGCGCTTGCGGTGCATTGCCAAACTGGACAGCGTGAATTGCTGCCGTACGATTGGCCCGTCGGATATCTTCAATTTCGCCAGCGTTCAAACCAGGATCGTCACCATCGGACAACATGATAATCACATCGGGATTCATGGCGATTGCCGCGAAAAAAGCTCCCAAATAATTTGTACCACCAAACGGAGCCAGGTTTTCAATATACGGACCGACAAGTGCGACGTTTTCTGGAGTCGCAGGTAACATTTCTCGGCGCAACATGGTGGCTGTCTGGTGGTGAAAGGCAATGACCTGGAAACGATGTTCCGCGGTCAGCGCAGCTAACGAGTCGAGCAACTCCTGTTTGGCCCGGTTGAGTACTCCTAATCCTTGACTGCCCATACTCTTTGAACGATCAATTACGATGACAAATCGACGACCTGTCAACGCCCCGCTGCCAAAGACTGTTGTAGTTGCAGTCGGACCTTTGCCTTGCTTGCGAGCCATCTCAAGCTGTTCGGCGCGAATCGCAGCCAATTGTTCTGCGCTTAACGACACCTCCAGCCCAGCGCCACCAGATTTTACCGAGTCCTTCATCGGGGCAACGTCAAAATTTCCAGTATCCAACGGCGTCGTTACGGCTACGGGCGCGGTTTCTGGTTGCAGATCCAGTTTTGTCGGCGGCGCTTCGGTTGGAAGTACTGTCGCCAAATCTTGTGGCGGCGTCGATGCTTGTTCACTTGATTCTTGTGACTCGTAGGTAACGGCATCACTAATCGGGTCGAATTGGGCTAACACGATAGCACCCGGTCGCAAGCCATCCTCGCGACCCGGCGCTGGTCGACCGCGCAATAGCCAGACAAGTAATACAAAAATCACGACATGCAGAACCAAGCTCGCTGTAGCGCTTTGCCAAGTCTTTCGGTCGTGAATTGGCGTTGAAAAATCGACCATCGTGCTCGCGGTAGCTGTCTTTAAATTGTCTTTATCATTGCCGTTAACAATAACTACGACTCTATTCTAACGAATCGCGACTGGCTGTGTTGCCCACCAATAGTAGGACAACAATCACAACATAGGTTGCCACGCTAATAATCCGTCCGCGAATCAATGAATCGGGCTGGTAGTAAAACACGACTTGAAAACGGCCCGCTGGTACGGCAACGGCGCGAAAGATGCCCTGCATCCGCTGAACTTCTACCTCCCGTGTCGTTTGGTTGTCCAAATCCATTATTTGTGCCTTCCAACCAGGTGCATATAAATCGCACAATAATACCCACCCTGGCTCAGGGGTCTCGCATTGAATTTGCACAACGGTGGGCCTGAATGCCAGCCAAGACACTCGTTCTGGAAACAGAAAACTAATTTTTTTGTCAGAGTCGGCTAACGTCTGATCGGATTCGTTAGATTCGACGACGAAATGGTGATAAGCGTCTGTAAACCAATTTTGTAATTCTGCCCTGGACATTTTTGCGTGCGGATTGCGACCATGCTGAGCTGCCACGATTGGCGGCTGGGTGACAAAGTTTATTCGGGCAGGGGGAAACGTCCCTACCAAGGATTGCCACATCGCAGTTTGCCACGATTCAATCGAACTAAAAGAACCGTGAACTCGAGTAGGACTATCGCGTTGCTGAAGACAGGCCTGCAGGGCCAAGCCCAGGTGATGTTTGGGAAAAAGCCGAATCTGTTGCAGCCTCGCAGTCCTGCGCAGTGGATCGACAACCCCAGGCTCACTTGAGGTCAAATAGTCTTCGCCCAATCGAGTGGCGACCGATAACAAATCCGTAAACGCGGCATCTGAGTTCGGCTCGATGTTGAATAGGCCTGGCGAATAAAACTGGTTTGCTACCTCCAGATCCATTTTTGGAATAGTCGGAATCATCCCCCGGTTAGCGATTGCTAGATCTATAAACACGCCGCTCAATCCCGCCACAATCCACCAGCCTCGCGCTCGATGAATGTGCCGATTCCAAAAAATCAAAAGTGCGGCTCCGAGAAACACAATACACCCATGAAGTAATGCGGAGAATAAATGCCAAGCAGCCAGTCGCGGTTGAAAGGCCCCCGCAATTTCATCGTCGGGAACGACAAGGTCTTGTAGGCTCGGACTAAAAATAGGAAACAATGCAACTGCGAACAGAGATAGTCCCAATAATACCAGCGACAACCAAGGCTTCGTTTGTGATGGAAAGACTATCAATTCCGAAAAACGTTTTCCGGCCAAAAGTGCAATTGCTAATTGGACAACCACCATCAGTTTGGCCGGATAACGAAACAGAACATAGTCTGGCAGCACCATCACAAAAAACCAATAGACACCACCCACTGGCGAGCCAAGGTTCTTAGCCCAGCCACACTCGTGCAGCAACCATCCGATCCCATACCAGCCTAACGCGCCGGCGGCAAATAAAACGGCAAGCCAACTGAGCAGAATCGAATGCCGGTCTCCGCGACGAAAACGCAATTGGTGTAAAGCCAAAACAAAGACGAGACCACCACAATATAAACTGGGGACCCACATGCGTTCGGCACCCGGCAATGCGTCAACCCAACGAGTGTTTTCCGGAAAAGGATGTCCGGACAGATTGGGCCAGATAAATTCCAACAAAGTCCAAGGCGGTTGGCTAAATTGATAAACATGATCAAGGTGAGAATCGGGTTCGGGTTCAGACAATCCTAAGCTGGAAGTAGGATTTTCCGACACCAGTGGCTGGCGATTTCGATTAAATATTAATTCGTAAAGGCTGCGAGGTGAATCGGTCAGGGACCGTTCACTATACGGTAGCCATTCTCGCGATATCTGCATTTGCACTGCCGCCAATCCATAGGACAGCCCGACGACCAATATGCCCAGTCCGGCCGCACGCCAAAAAGCCACTTGCGGAGGTTCGCCAATCGATGAGCGACGGCAACCGCGAAACACAATCGTGATCGCCAAAATCAGCCAAGCGTGATAAGCCATTTGGGGGTCGCCACCTAACAGCATCATGCCGCAAGCCAACGCAGCCAACGCGGCATTAGCAAGGCCTCGTTGCCACGACGCTGCCAAGACCATTCGTTCACCGGCCATCCAGGCTAAGGGCAACCAAGTAGCGCCGACTAAATAGATGACATTTGTCACTTGGAATAATACGCTGCCGCCCAATCCATAGGCCAATGCGCTCAGTGCGGCTCCGCCAGGATGAATACCCCAAGAGAGCGCCAATCGAAAGCTCAACAGCATTGCTAAGTAGAGATGCAAAGCGGTGTATAAACTGAGTTGATCGATCGCTGAAATAGGTATCGCTTGGACTACCCAGCGGAGGGGATAAAAAAGAGCCGCTGAACCATTGGCGGCTAGCGGCTCTCCGAAATTGTCAAATGGATTCCACATCGGCGATAAACCGAAGTCGTGGCACATGTCCAAATATTGAAATAATGGCCCGTACAGGTAAACTGCGTCGCGATAGCCAACGGCTTGGCCAGTCAACAAGGGCCAACAAAACCACAGCCAAGCTACGGTGATTGTTGCTAACGCGCTTAGGGCAGCGCGGTTCATTAACTCAGCTCGACGACGGTGACCTTATTGATCTTGACCGGTGTGGTGGGTTTATCTCCGCGGTCGGTGGCAACGTTGCCAATCGCGCGAACGACCTGCAGGCTTGGTTCATCCGCCGTACGGCCGAATGCCGTATAGTTGCGATCGAGATGTGTTGATTTTTCCAAGCAGATAAAGAATTGACTGCCTGCAGAGTTCGGATCGTTGGATCGTGCCATCGACAGTACACCCGGATCGTGAGGAGTTGTATTGAACTCCGCCGCTACTTGGTATCCTGGGCCGCCGGTACCCGTCCCTGTCGGGCAGCCGCCTTGAATCATAAAACCTTTGATGACCCGGTGAAATATTAGACCATCGTAAAACCCACACTTTGCCAAACCAATCATATTGCGGCAATGATTGGGGGCGACGTCGGGCATTAAGTCGAGTTTGATCAACCCTTGAGTAGTATCCAGTTGAATTTGATATTTTTTCTTGGCCACGTCGACATCGGCC
>JBGSMY010000090.1:0-49000 GCA_041739975.1 Pirellulaceae bacterium | reverse complement strand
TGGCTGACAATAACTGCAGCAATCCCACAACGGCGGGTGTACTCAAACTAATCTCCTTAATGGTAAACTACATTCCGTTAACTTCAGACAGCCATTATACGAATCAAATCCGCGCAGGTTCAATTAATGATTAGCCCTGATGAATAGGCCCGTACGATGGAAACTTTTCCCGTACGATGGAATCGAAGTTCGAGTGGGGGCTGTCTCCAATCTTGCCCAACCTCCTTCATACCCCGAGATGATCCTGATCGCCTCCGCAAAGGGCCTGTCCCCGGGTTGCCCACGGCTTGCGCGCGGGGTCTGTCCCTGGTCGCGCCTGGATGCGTTGCGGGGTCTGTCCCCTGTCGGTTGCGTCGGCGGTGCGCGGGGTCTGTCCCTGGTCGCGTCGCGGGGTCTGTCCCTGGACGCGGCGCCCCTTTTTCCCGTACCCCTTTTTCCCGTACCCCTGTTTCCCGTACCCCTGTTTCCCTGGCACCCGAGGCTGATCCGTTAGAAAGCCGTGCGTCGTTTCGGCGAAGGTTTTGCGGATTAGGTTGATTGGTGGGGACGTAGCGTGACGGTGTATTTTCCAACGATCGTTTTTTGGCCTGTTTATTAGGTTTATATGGTCAATATTTTTGTCGGATTTTTTTGCCCCGCCTAATAAATGACCTATAGTTGCCAGCAGACAAATGGCTCGATCGGGCCTTGATTTTCACCTTTTGATGACTCACCTAATCCCGAAAACACATGATGTATTGTCGCCTTAAGCGGCTATCACAAAAGTCCTCGGGCTACCGCCAAATTTTCCAATCACAATTCGCCAAGCTTGTTTTGGAAAATTCTCTGCCTCCGCGCTAGCATTATATTGCCACGCGCAGGAACTGTTTTTTGACCCAGAACCCAGTTTCATCACAAGGCCGATTACCGCCCATGAGCCATCATTCGCAAAAGCCCACGTTTGTGCGTCGCTTGCAAGAATTCTCCATCCCCCTGTTCGCAGGTGTTATTGTCGCGTTAATCGCTGCCAACACCAACGAATCCTATTATCAACGGATGATCCATGACCCGCTGCCGAACCTGGTGGCCGAATGGTGTGGATGGTCAATTTCAACGACTCCGACCGCATCGGAAGTCGCCCCTGCTCCAGAAACTTTTACGGAATCAAAAAATGCTTCCGTTTCAGATACTCATGAAACCTCAAATTCCACTGGCGATGAACAGATCTTAACAACAACCGTCGGCCTAACGACTAGTTCCAATACTCTCAACCTCAGCACAGATTCGCTGGCCAGCCATTCCAAAAACGCTCAACTCTCTGGACATCAAAATACAAACGCTCAGTCCAAGTACCCTGCGCACTCGGATCATGCCACTGCTCATACCAACTCCCACGAAGCAACCCCATACCACGAAGCAACCCCATCTCACGAAGCAGCCACCTCCCACGAAGCAACCACCTCCCACGAAGCGCACAGCGGTGACGACCCTAGCCACGGCCATAGTATTTTTTCGTTAGCTTTTATCATCAACGATATCTTTATGGTCTTTTTCTTCGGCATTGCCGCCAAGGAAATCACCGAAGCTTGCCTTCCGGGCGGATCACTCAATCCGCCTTCCAAAGCAATCAATCCACTGTTCGCAACGGTCGGTGGTGTTCTCGGTCCCATCGCAGTGTTCTTAGGCCTCAATGCCATGTTCGGACAAGCCGACTGGACACGCGGTTGGGGCATCCCAACGGCTACCGATATTGCTCTGGCATGGTTGGCTGCCCGATTGATTTTTGGCAAAGGCCATCCGGCAATTAGTTTCCTATTGCTTTTGGCAATAGCCGATGACGCCATTGGCCTGGGCATCATTGCTTTCGCCTATCCCGATCCGCTGAACCCTGTGCAATGGGCGCAAACCGCATGGATTATTCCGGGCTTACTGGCTGCATTCACCATGCGTAAAGCCAATGTCCGGTACTGGTTGCCGTATGTCGCCATTGCCGGCGGTTTCTGCTGGTGGGGACTCTACGCCGCACACCTGCACCCTGCCCTGGCATTAGTCTTCGTCGTGCCATTCATCCCCGGCCCTAAGAAAGATCATGGTCTCTACGTAGATGCCGTGGTGCCAACAAAACAACTCAGCCCATTGGAAAAGTTCGAACACGATATCAAACTCGGCGTCGACTTTGGTTTGTTCTTCTTTGCATTTTGCAACGCCGGAGTTCCCTTCTCGGGCATTACAAACTTGACTTGGATTATCTTTACTTCACTGCTGTTGGGAAAAACAATAGGCATTACCATGTTTTCTTGGCTTGCCGTTCGTATCGGTTTTCCATTGCCTGCGGGGCTAAGCCCACTGCATTTGTTGGTAACCTCGATGATCGCTGGCCTGGGATTGACGGTCGCATTGTTCGTCTCCAATCAAGCTTTCGTCGACCCACAACTTGCGGGAGCCGCCAAGATGGGCGCTTTGTTCAGCGCCGCGGCAGCCGGATTTGCTTACGCTACCTCCAGGTTGGCCGGTTCCAAACTCTTACAAAAAGCTTGGTTTCCTAGCCAATTCGTAACAAAATCCCCTTCTACCCGTTAGGCCAATCTCCCTCGACCATCGACTGATTTTCTCCAAAAACCACAGGCAGCATGCGGGCACTCAGCTCACATGCTGCTTTGGTTTTCCCCAGCCTGACTAATTTGCCAAGTTTCTTTCAAGATTCCAAAAAATTCCGCGAATTACGCCCATTGAACCCTTGGACGCAAGACGCTTTTTCAATCAGAATGTTACAGAATACCGCATTACATCCAATCATTCAGACGGCGACATTACCTCGCGAACTACTGGGGAGACCGCATTATGCGAGTTTGCGTCTTTACCGACAGCTTCTTGCCGTTCACATCAGGTGTAACTTATTCGGTTCTCAATCAAGCCACCGAGTTGGCTCAACGCGGCCACGAAATCTCCATCTTCCGCCCTAAGCCTAGCCGACGTACCCAAAAATTCGAATTGCCCGATCGCGTCCAAGTGTTCGATGTTCCATTCGCAATTCCCGTACCGCGCGTTCCAATGCTTCGCGTCACCATGCCCTCCTTTCTCTCCTCCTGGATGCGGATGAGGAAAATCAATCCCGACATCGTGCACCTCAATACCGAATGGGGTTGCGGCTGGGAAGGGCTGGTCGCTTCGAGATTTTTAGGCAAGCCAACCATTGGCACCTTCCATACATTTTTTGCCGATCCCGGTTACCTCAAGTCATTCGGTCTGCCCACATTTGGCATTATGCAATCGATCATGTGGCGCTATAGCGTTTTCTTTTTTAATACTTGTCGTGCCGTCACCAGCCCCTCCCACGCGGTCAAACAATCACTCATCGATCACGGCATCCGCCAAGAACCGTTTGTGATTCCTAATGGAATCTTGCCACTGCAACCTATCGATTGGCGCGCCGTCAAACGCGATCGCACAAAAATGCAAATTCATGGACCCTCTTTTGTTTACGTCGGTCGCATGTCGCCGGAAAAATCGATCGATGTCGTGCTTCAGGCTTTTGCTCAAGTACAACGTCGCCGTCGACGCAGTAAGCTTGTTCTAATTGGTGACGGACCTTCATTATCAGGTTTGCAAGACCTCACCAAAGACCTTGGACTGCAGCATAGTGTTGAATTTATGGGCCACATCGCTCACGATCGACTGATCGCCGAACGAATCCCGCTGCTGGGTGATACCTTTGTCACCGCCAGCAAAACGGAAAACCAGCCGATGAGTATTCTGGAAGCCATGTCGATGGGCCTGCCTGTAATCGGCGCCAACGCCAAAGGACTACCAGAATTAATTCACCACGAACACAATGGCATGTTGTTCGAGCCGGATAACATCGATCAATTGGCCAGGTCAATGTTGAAAATGGCCGCTTTTACCAAACGCCGCCGCCGAATGGGCCGTAATGCCATGATTGCCGCCTCAGGGTACAACATGAGCAATGTCGTCGATCGACTCGAAAAACTCTATCTGGATACAATCGAACTCAGTCAAGCCGCTCGCCGCAAATAAACACTCTCCAAGATTTGATCGTTGACATAGAATAGATTCGACATCGTTACAGCAAATGCCAATCATCGGGTATTATCAATCCTGAGATCGTCTCGATTCCAATGCTCTGGTCACGATGCTGTTTTGATATTCTATAACTTTTGACTGAAATCCCATGGAAGAAATCGCTGTCGACGCCCAACCAACGGGCGAACAACCACCCGCCGATTTGACACCAAAACCTGCCAGCGAAATCACACCAGAATTCTACCCTCTCGACCCGCAATTCATATCGTTTTCGCGAACGACCGGATTTATCTTTACAACAATTTTGACCCTAGGTGGCCTAGTCGCCTGCCTCATTGTCTGGAGGAGTCAAGGACTAAACTGGGTCACCATTCTAGTTCTCTCTTGCTACTTGATTTTGGTTTCTGCCAGTGCTTGGTCCAGTTGGTCTTGGCCAGCCATTGAATTTCGAAATGTCAAATGGCGACTCGATTCAACGGGCTTGGAAATTCACCGTGGCGTGTTTTGGCGACACCAAATTGCGATTCCTATCGCGCGCTTACAACATGCCGACATTAGCCAAGGTCCCGTTCAACGACGATATGGGTTGAGCAAGTTAACCATTTTTACGGCCGGAACATCGCACGCTTCGATCGAACTAGACGGCTTATCGCTCGATTCCGCCACGTGGCTTCGCGATCAACTTATTCGCCAACGCGAGGCCCTCGATGTCGTCTGATCCATCCGACAACACTCTCGAAAATCATACCCCGTCCATCAAAAGTGGCCCTGGAGACCTGGAGCCCGTCTCCAGCACGCCCGCCGATCTCACGATACCAGACTCTTCATCGTCTGAAGATCAAGTGCAACCGACCGATGCTCAGCCTCAACCCCCAACTCCAAATTCAGGTCGTTCGTTCGAACCTGCCAAACCGTCCACATCCTATTTGCATTGGTCGTCATTGCTGTTTGATGTCCTGGCGCACGGCCGACAATATATTTTTCCGATCGCTTTCGCATTCTTAAGCGCTACCCGACAAAACTGGTTTTGGGGCGTCGCGGCAATCGTGTCATTGTTCTTCTCTTTACTGCGCACATTTTTTCGGTACTTCACGTTGCATTTTGGAATTCATCAAGGTGAATTAATTGTCAACCAAGGGCTTATCTTCAAAAGCACACGAACTATCCCCACACGAAAAATTCAAAATATTGATTTGCGACAAAATGTTTTACACCGTTTTTTCGGCGTCTACGAAGTCCATGTGGAAACGGCCAGTGGACAAGATGCCGAAGCAGTATTGCGAGTTCTAACCAAGCCACAAATCGATCAATTGCGAGCAGAGATTTTTTCCAGCCACAAGCAAACTGCGACATACAGGCCTGCTGGCAACGTCCTCCACGATCCTTCCTTAACGCCAACTCCCGACCACGCGCCGCAATTGGATCCCACCGTCGATTTAGCGAACATTCCCGTTCAACCGGGATTTGATTCGCAAAAATATTTAGAAAATAGCGACGAACTGCACGAATCCGTCCTGCTGCAGGTTCCTTTACGACATTTACTACTGGCGGGACTTACCAGCAATCGCGGATGGGTGGTCGTCGGCGTGTTAATCGGACTGTATTACCAATTCGTCTCCTGGGAATCGTGGGATGACAAAGCAATTGGTAAGTGGATTCGCCAACTGTTGCCACTGATGCCTCACGATCAATCCGGTTGGCTGGGATTGGCCGCAATGGTCTTGGTCTTTTGGGGTTGCCTAAAACTGTTTAGCATGGGTTGGTATGTCGTCCGTTTTTATGGATATCGCTTGGCACTCAGCGGAAATGATCTCCGCGTGACTTGTGGATTATTAACTAGTTACAGTGTTACCGTGCCGCGAGAACGCATTCAATTTATCAGCCTGCAACAACCTTGGTTGTTTCGTTGGCGCGGTTATTCACGGGTCAGTATTGAAACCGCCGGCGGAGCCAGCCAGTCGGACGGCCAAGATCAAATCCAATTAATGCGCACAGCATTTGTTCCAATAATAGCGCTAACCGACTTAGGCCCGCTCTTATCTGCAATTCGTCCAAACCTTCTTTGGAATGAATCAAAATGGGTTTGGCAAGGAACCGCGTCTCGAACGGGCCGACGTTTGCTGCGATTTAACTTAATCGTTGGTTGCCTAATCAGCACTGTGTTGACTTGGTTTTATTGGCCTTGGGGACTGTTGGTTCCAATCGGGTTATTGCCGCTACTTGTTTGGCACGCCAATAAAACGGCCAAATCATTGCGATACGCGCGAACACCATTTGGTGTCGTATATCGCAGCGGTTTATTAACGCGAAAAACAAGCATGACTTTTTTTGAAAAGCTACAGACGATAAAGATCGTGCAGTCACCATTTGATCGCCGTTGGGGCATGATCGAATTGCACTTCGATACGGCCGGTGCTGGCCCCGCCGATCATCCAATCCATGTCCGTTATCTTGACGCCCTTTGGGCACAAAACGAATTCGCAGAGCTACGCAGTCTTGCATCCCAACACTGTCCAAACCAAAAGAGAGTAGATCGATGGCACTCAGTCGATTAGAGAAAAAACAGTAGATCGATTGCCCTCAGTCGTGCGGTAAAGATAGTCGATCGATTGCCGACAATGGATTAGAGTTTGGGCCCCTAGCGGCCCGCGACAAATTTTTTGCTAGAGCTATTTTTAAATTAAACCACGATTGAGATTTGAAAAAGAGAAGTCGAACACTGACGGCGAACGAGTGAGTTATGTGGCAAATTGTTGTGGAAGAGTAGGAAGCAAAACTAAGGGTACTATTGAGACCAATCGAGCTACTATCAATCGATCTGCTATCAGGGCGATATGCATTGGCGAGGTTTTGGCTGTACGATACAATCGGCACAAGCAACCGAAAAAGGATCCTTGTTCGTATGAAACGAATCTATGATGTGCATTTATTTACCGATGGGGGCTGCAGCAAAAATCCCGGTCCAGGCGGCTGGGCGTTTATCTTGCGACATTTGCCAACGGGAAAAGAAATCGAACGCAGCGGTGCAATTGCCGACACCACTAACAATCGCATGGAATTGCAAGCGGTTGTTGAAGGACTGAGTTGTTTAACCCGCAATAGTGCAGTCGAGTTATTTACCGACAGTACTTATGTCGGCAAAGGCATCTCAGAATGGATGCCGAAATGGAAAAGCAATCAATGGCGGCGAATCGAAAAAGGCAAAAAAGTGCCGATCAAGAACGAGGATCTTTGGCGCCAACTCGACGAACTCGTTACTCGTCATCAAATCAAATATACGCGAGTGGCCGGACACAGCGGTCATCCAGAAAACGATCGTTGCGATGAATTAGCCGTTGCCGCTTATCAAAAATATCTATAGTCGAAATAACCGCACCGGGATTATGAAGGCATATTATGTCGACGACACCTGATCAACCTGCCAGCGGTCCGCGACGTGGTGCGTTGTTAGTGATTTTCCTGGTGGTTTTTATCGACCTCATCGGATTCGGCATCGTATTGCCACTGTTGCCGCTGTATGCCGATCAGTTCACTGTCGATGAAAGCGGATGGATCATTGGCGCGCTAATGGCCAGTTTTTCATTAATGCAGTTTTTATTTGCTCCGATCTGGGGCGCAGCCAGCGATCGTTGGGGGCGGCGCCCAATTATCCTGATCGGGTTGGCTTCCTCATGTTTTTTTTATTCACTGTTTGCTTGGGCATCTCTGCAAAACAGCCTGGTTGGCCTGTTCATTGCCCGCATCGGCGCTGGCATCGCTGGCGCCACCATCCCCACAGCACAAGCATACATTGCTGACACTACAACGGCCGAAAACCGAACTCGAGGCATGGCGCTGATTGGCATGGCCTTTGGACTCGGCTTTACACTCGGACCTGTTTTTGCCTACGCCGCGCTCGTCGGGGGCGGTCAGTCACTCGGTGCTGGGCCAGGCTTATTAGCCGCGGGGCTTTCGTTGACCGCTTGGGTCTTAGCAATTTGGAAACTGCCTGAGTCGAACCGTTTTCGTCAATCTGCGGTCGCCTTGGACGTTGCACCGCAATCGCGTCACGCTGGTTGGTGGCGCGGAGACGCCTGGCGCGCAGCGCTTGGAAGCCGTGCACTGCGTTATTTGATTCTCGGATTTTTTGTGGTGATTTTGTGTTTCGCATTATTCGAAACTAGCTTTAGCATGTTACTCCGTGGCTCGGAACACAGTCAGTACAATCCATTTCAGTTTGATCTGCCTCAGATCTGCCTTGTATTTGCCGGCATCGGTTTACTTTCGGCGTTGATCCAGGGTGGGGTCGTGCGGCCATTGTCCAAAAAGATCTCCAATCGCACCCTAGCAATTAGCGGTGCGCTAATTGAAGTCGTCGGATTTGCGAGCTTGTCTTGGGCGGTTCAATCTCAAAAGCTTGCCGCAGTTTTTTCTGCGTTGTTTGTAATCGTTATCGGTTATGCTTGCCTGCAACCGTCGCTTTACGCCTTGTTGTCGCGATGGTCAGACCCAAAAACTCAAGGCGCTGCATTGGGAGTTGGCCAAAGTGCAAGTGCCATGGGGCGGATTTTGGGTGCCCTTTTCAGTATTCCACTCATTCGGATAGCAGCCTACGTCCCGGCACTGGTAAGTGCAGCAGCGATGGCGATCGCTTTGGTTGCGATTCTGCTGGCTTGTCGTTATGGCCGCGATTATCAAGAAACCTGAAACACCGAATAAACCAAGTTTTTTGACGAGCCGAGAAAAATTTTCGTGACATTTCTCACGTCCGCACGACAATAAATCAGGTCGGGTCGCTTGCGGAAAAATCGCCAAAACGCAGAGAATTCCCAAATCTCCCCGTCGTGGGAGATTGTCACGACCGCCGGACGTCTCCCGAACAATCCATTTTGCACTATGAAAAGCGACGAGATCAATCAATTGATAAACGCAGCTCAGCACGGATCGCAAGAAGCGTTTCGTTCGCTGGTCCTGCAGTTTCAAGACATTGTACGCGGGACGATTCGTCGAATGGTCCCAGAATCTGAAGTCGATGATTTAGCCCAAGATGTATTTATTTCATTTGCGCAGCGACTTCGCGATTCACAACAGAACAATTTGAATTCACCCAGTTCTTGGCTCAAGTCGGTCGCCCGAAACCGAGCCATTACTTTTTGGCGACGAAACGCCGCACGCAAAGCGATTACTACGCCAACCTTAGGTTGGGTCCCCGATACTCGTGAAGGTAACCAGTCTAACCTTGGTCAAACCAGTGACGAACTGCAAGCTCAAGACATTCGCGCTCGGCAATTGGCGGGACTTCACCACTGTATCGGGTTGTTGTCTAGCGCACATCGCGAAATTCTCGACGGCTTTTACTCGTTGGGCCAATCGACAGAGCTGCTCGCAACCCAAACCGGCAAAGGAACGGGAGCGCTCCGCATGATGTTGGTGCGAATTCGACGCGCCTTGGCCAAATGCATACGTAAACAATTGGAGCTACCCGATGACGAATTGGAATGACCCGCGGTGGCTCGATGATTGGTACCAAATGCTCGAGGGGCAGTCGCCGGCCGACATATCACCCGACCTGCTTTTGAATCGACATTCTGCGACATCTGCGTTACGACAAACTGCCGAGGCCGATTGGAAATGCCACTTATTGTTAAAGGAATATTACGAAAATTTTGACGACTCGTTGGCCCAGCATCGAAAAATCAAAGGAAAATTAGCGGACACGCAAACGTCTTCCCTGCCACGACCGAAATCGATCGAGTCGGTTCATCCCGAATGTTTACCGAGAGGTTTCAAACAACTGCCCACCGCGCAGTCCACAACAGATGTTTCAAAAGCGGCCGAGGCGGAACAGTTCGCCAATCGTTGTCTCAGTGCGGCATTGCCTTGGTTTGACACATCAAACCCACCCAATCCAAATATGCGCTCGGATGCGAAGGAATTGGAACTGTTGATCAACGTCCCTTCGCCGAAGCGGATTTTAAGGTCCAAAAGGCGCCGCCGTATCTCGATCTGGCTTCAAGGATCTTTGGCAGCCGTGATCGTAAGCCTAGTTGTATTTGGAATCTACCAGGCTTCTCGCTTAGAGCCCGTTATCAAAAATTCATCGAAAATGACCGTGGTACCGGATCAGCAAGTTGATAGTGATTCGTCGGAACTGTTGGTTGGCGCCGAGCGAGTAGACAATTTGTTGCCGTCGCACCGCCCTGACCCCAGACCTCGTTTGCGAGCGCCAGTGCCCTTAGTCAACATTCCATTGCCACCTGCGCTGCCCATTGCACGCTATCAAAAACATGCCATCCCGGGTGGAAATTGGACTGTTGCCCTTGATGCGAGTTGGAAACAACCGACGCCGAATGAACGGCAGTCGAATGAGATTTGGGACTTGGATGCCGGCCGAGCCGATTTGGAATTGGAATCGGGACTGACAGTTCATTTGCGAGGTCCGGCGACAATCAAACGCGATGCGAATGGTGAATGGATGCTCACGCGAGGAACGGCCTACATGCAATGGTCACCGGGACGAGCCGGTCAAATTAATGAGCGACCAGCGATACATACCGCCAGTGTCGAGCTGCGACCGGACGCAGCTGCCAATTGGTACATCTCTGTCGATCCCAATGGTGAGACATTAGTTCAGGTTATCGCAGGCGAAGTGACGGCTCGGTCCAGAGCAATTGATTCGAAACAACCGTGGTCTTTGAAATCAGATCAGCAGTGGCAAGCTCATTTTTGGCCAAACGCGGCTGTTCATCAAAATAGTTCTTTGCCTGCGGCGCCTGGGCGAGCAGTGACGGTGGATCGTCAAGGAAAATTTAGTGGGTTGATCGATATTGGAGGCCAAGCCTTGCCTTGGTCGACGCCCGAACGATTTGCACAAGTTATGGATTCGGCTGCCATACGGCTCGAAAAGGGTGATGATGAATTTGTCGATCAGTGGAATGAATTGGCGCGAGGTTGGCAACGCTGGGAAAAGTCACAGTTGGAATTCAATGGACGATCGTTGCCGCCCCCGTCATTAGAAGACTTGTGGCAAATGTCGAATGAAAAACATTGGCCACCGCGCGATGTTGGCAATGGCTCATTGCGTTCAGAAAATGGGAACGGATTCTTTGAATTTAAGTTTGAATCACATGGAACTCAGCAAGAGTTTTCCAATCTGCAAGAGATCGACGCTTTCATGCGGCAATCAATGGGCCCATTGTTTGCCGAATGGCAAGCATTGATGCAGCAACCAAACGGCTTGGGAGTGCCCGATAAACGCCCCGAAACGCCGCCCCTCGTTGAAGATCCAAACGGCCAGCAGGTAGCGAATCCCGATCAAATACGGCATCGAACTCCATGGGGCAATCTGGATGGCAAGACACTGTTGATCGACGACAGGGATGAACTCGTCGCCCCCATTCGAGAGCGTTAGCAGGCTTGATCGCACGCGTTACGGTGTACGCGACAACGTCACGATCGCACCAACCCAACAACACGTCAACTATTCAAAGCTTGCGAACATAGTGAACATCGTAGTTGGACCCGCGGAGCTATTATCGACGTCGATCATTTTGATGATTGCGAGGAGGTCTCGATCCGCCCCCATTGGGCTTGCCGCCGCGTTTGCGATTTGACAAATTGCCGTCGATAATCACATCGATTGCTTCGCGCCAAGTCGTGACGCCTTTAGCGCCGTCGGTCAAGTCTAGATCTGGATTGCCTTCATAATCGATATAGTCGTCGCCGTTAGAATCGATGGGATCTGCTTCACGTTTGGTCTTAGCAGAACTGCGAGGCTCTAGGGATCTTGATTCATTGACGCGAGCAGCCGCGACTCGTTCGGGGCCGCGTTCGCGCGCCGCCGAACTGCGCTCTGGTTTGCCCGGACGATCCGACTTTGATTGTTGTTCGCGCGGCTTGCGGTCAGAACCTTCCGTTTTTGAATCGCGGTCTCGACGCGATCGTTCTGACGGCAAACGTTCTGACGGCAAACGTTCTGACGACGAGCGTTCTGACGACGAGCGTTCTGACGGCGAGCGTTCTGATGATGACTTTCTGGGCGATGAGTCACTGCGTTCGGATCGAGTTCGAGTCTCCCGGCGGCGGGGTTCGGGATCGATCTCCGATGTGTTGGGCACGGTTTCGTCGCTACCGACATCACTTGCGCTTGCCGTTTCGGCCGATTTGTCATCTCCCTTGCTACGACGACGTCGTCGTCGGCGGCGGGGGTTGCGCGGATCGGAATCGGCAGAGTCCGCGGCGGGTGGCGGGACGTCAACACGGCCAATTCGTTGTGGTCGATCGACCGGGTCAAGTTCAGCTAGTTCGAATTCGACGTAGTCGGAATCGATATCATCAGTAATTTCGTTAACTACAGGATCTAAGATATCAACTTCATCTAGACCGCTGGCGCCGAGAAATGCTTCTGGTGATACTTGGCTTTCGGTCAGATCGGGAGCATTGGCAAAAAGGTCATCGAATGAAATTTGTTGGCTAGGTGCATTTGCTTTTGGCCATTCGTCGTCAATGGGAATTTCGGTGGGGACATCGGCGGACGATTCGGAAAAATCGTCGTGAGGAATGTCGGCTTGTGCAGAAACCGAGGGCTGTGCCAGTGGCGGCGTGGCAATCGGCGCTGCTTTTGCGGATTCATTCGTTTTTGACTTGGTGCTTGCCGTTTTAGAGTTAGTCTGTTTGGCCTCGGCAGCTGATGTATCGACCGAGTCCTTTTTACGTAAACCCAACGCGGCCGCTAAGTTGGCCCAATGTGATTTAATTCCCTTGGCCGGTTTTGACGGAGGGATATCACTAGTTGGCTCGCCTGCGGGAACGGCAGTATCTGATGCAGTTGAAAGAGTATCGCGACTAGAGGCTGGCGGACTATTTACCGCAATTTTTTCGGTACTTGAAGCTTGGATCTTTGAATCGTTATTGTCACTGGAGGTCAGCGACGATTTTGCCGGAGAGGGCTCCGTCACAGGAGCTTTTTGTACGAGATCATCTTCGTCGTCTTCGATTGGTTCGAAGTGTTTTTTATCGCCACCGAACAGATCAATTAATTGCTTATTTGCGTCCGACAAATTCATGGCGAGACGAGTTTTGTCATTGGGCTTAAGGGGCTCTTTTGCCATACGTTTTGGGTTCTACTGATTACACTCGAATAGTTTTGAATTCTTTTCGGCCCGCCGGGTCTTAAAGTCCGGGTCGTTAAGGATTTCCTGTTAACACGCCCTAGTATAACGTAAAACGGGCCTCAAGTCTGGATGACTTTGGCCCGTTTTTCACTTCAATCCCGCGGATTATTTGGCACTCGACCGGTAAACCGGCCGTTGATTCCCAGGGTTTAATAGCCAGCGACTCTAGAATCGTCGGCGGAGAATCATCGTACCATTGTCGGCCACGGGCAATATTGGCCGGTCATAACTGCGGTACCATTGGCGTCCTTGCGGTCGCCAAACGAATCCCACATAGACATTCCAAGCTTCACTTTGGCCCTGGGCAATCAAAGCCCGGGTGTCTTCATCTGGCAGCAAGTAATTGAAACCCGATTGCAACGCAACACATTCGCTCAACGCCACATCGACGTCGAGACCCATGATAAAGTGTTTTTCGTCGCTAAACCCAGCATAGATATCGCTGAATCCACCCCACGGCGAAGAATGGCGATAATAAAAGCGATGCGTATCAAATAGATCCGATACCAAACCTGTAAAGGCTAAGCCATTTACAATACCATTTGTTTCATCGTCTTGAACGCTCTCGGCAAAACGATATCCGATTGCATTGCCCGAAGGATAGACCCAACTCAAATCACCACGCAATTGCATCACGTCGATGTTGGTAAACCAATTTTCCCGCAAATAATCCAATACCACGCCGAATTGCAATCCGTAATCGACTCGTCGATACAATCCAGTAGTGACAAACATTTGATCGCGGTCATCGGTCGTAAATAAGGTGCCGTCAAAATTCGATTGAACTGTACGTACGCCGATTTGTCCGGAAACCAAACCGCAAGTTAAACGGCACAAGGGAACGCCAAGGTTAACACCGCCGTGAAATCCAAAACTGCTGTCCTCTTGTTGAATATTTGCACCAGGAATGGCAAACGAAATTGACGAAAAACCGTGTGCTCCAGCGAAATATTCCGCTTCGCGAAACAACTTGCCAACTTGGCCAATCCAACAGTCGCCAATCAATTCGGGCGAGCATCCACCAGGGCGACAATCCAGCCCGCAATCGTCACAACCGCCAGCGTATTGATCGCCGTAAGCCCCATCAAAGTAGGTGTCTCCCAATGGCACTTCATCAGCCATCATCGGCGCTGGCTGCGCTGCCGGCAGATGTTCTGTTTCTTGAATGTATCGGCGGCGGGTATAAGACGCTTGTCGCACGCCGGTTGATTCCGAGCCCACCGCGCCGCGCAAATGTTGAGGCACATACGATACTGGCCGCGTTCGTGGCGCCCGCTCGACTGCGCCAGATTGGTACATCCCCCCATCGCCGGACGACATGCCGGCCTGTGCCACTGCCGATTCCATTTCATTGGAATTGGCAATTCCGATTTGGGCATTTCTCAACGAGGCGCGAGGGGCCGTGTTGGGAGAAATTGAGTTTTGATTTATCTCGTTCGGCGCCAGCGAGCGAACTGGATTGGCAGAACGGATTATCTGTTGAGCGGTTCCGATGGCTGTAGTTGAAACAACAGCAACGGCGACCAGCCGAGCGATCCAAGTAGTCAACATCCTGTTCATCTCTGGATTTCCTTTGCAAATTTGATCTAGTGCCGCGCAATCGGACTAGACTCCTGTTCGCTAAAGTCATCGGAAATCCTGCGACCGGAACTTTCGGAAAATTCTCAATAATCCGAAAACTTTCTCAGAACCCCCAGGCCGGCCCATTTTGCTAGCAGGCTTTAACCAGCTCATAATAAGTAGAAATTAGCAGATTAAACCCCACAAAAACGCCAATTTTTGTGGCTGTGGGACACCAGATGGTATCGATGCACGAACCGCGATTTGATTTTTCGGTTCGGGGCGAACGATTAGCCCTAATACGTTTGAAATTCGCGCATTGGTTTTTCGTTTCGCGGCGATCCGCTAATGGGTCACTTCACCGACGTCATTTTGTTTCAGGTCGTTTGGTTGCCAATGGCATTTGCCGTCATCGCGGAATCGACGTCAGTCTGGACGAGGTAAAGCGAGAATCGTTTGAGCGCGAACGACATTTGTGCACATAAGATACAAAAAGTCAAAAAGCTTAGAACAAAGCTAACGATTGCCAACAGCCCCCAAAATTTTGCTGCGCCTAGCGGCAGAACCGCCCGCTGAACCAGGGTGGAAATAAAAAAAGCAATCACGCCAATGACCATCGTAAACTGAGTAAAACGAGCGCACAGTCGCTCCCAAGTGGCATTAATTGTTGAAGCCAAATGAGCAATAAACGACAACAAAAACCAGACACTTAGTAGACTGCAAGCCGCCATGCCGAGGGCAACCCAAGTTTGGTTACCGGCGATTCGTCGGGAGAATCGCAACAGGATTAGGGCAACGTCAAAACCGAAAGACCACGTCAGCAAATAACGGCGCTGCATGGGCAGGCTGAATGACCAACATTGTTGTTTGCCACTAAACACCAACCAAACGCTGGCGATCGCTGCTACCACCGCCAACATCGACAGTTGACCTATCGGCAATTTTAGTAAAGGAACTATTACGAGGAGGGTTACCGCGACGGCTGCCGAAATGGCACCTAAAAATATTTGCCACAGGCCTTTCGAAAATTGGTTTAACGATTCAGCGACAACCAACGAATCGTTGACTTCGTCGAGTTCATCAGCTTGGTCGTCAGTGCCTTGGTCGGTGTACCAGCGGTCATCGAGTTCATCGGCGTCTTTTTCGCTTGGGCTCATGGCAATCATTTCCATGTCAAATGGATTTTGTTCGCATGCTTGGATCGAAGGCGGTGTTACCGTTTCGTAGGGAATGGATTTATTGGGGCGCCTCGGGAGTTGGCACGCCCTGTTCATCGCTTCGGAGCGCAACGCAAATGATTTCGCGATCATTGCGCCAGTACATGCGGCCATGAGCAAATGCAGGATGGCACCACAAGACGGGTCGCCCAAACGAGTCGTGAGTTGGCTCGAGCAGTTTGGCGCTATCGATGCGTTCGTAGCGTTCGGGTGACATTCGCGCGATCGTCAATTCGCCCGTTTCCCCAGCGATAAAATAACGATCGCCGTTTTCAACGATGAAAGCGGATCCGCTATTGGCGCCGCGCGGGCCAGTCACAGGCTGCGTCGTTTCCCAGCGACGTTCTCCAGTCAACATATTGATACAACGCAGCTTGCCGCCTTGGTCAACTCCGAACAAGTGTCCGTCTTGAGACAAAACCGGGCTAAAGCTGGTATTAAATCCTTTCCCCTCCCAAACGACTTGAGCGTCCGGTCGATCTTGGTCGAGTTTCAGTAGTATCGAAGCCGAGCCGATACCGCAGGCATAAAGATATTCACCCTCGAGTCGCGGAGCGGTGATCGACATACCGTAGTTGGGTGCACAGGGAAACGACCAATAGACGGCGCCTGTTTCGGGGTTCAAACTGTTTATCGACTCGGCGCTCCAGATGATTAGCTGTTGTGTATTGGCAACGTTGATCATAATTGGTGGACAGTAGCCGGGCTCTTTTGCCGTCAGGGCCCGCCATTTTTCTTTGCCTGTTTTTTTATCAAATGCAACGGCGACGCTACCGGGACCACCGACGAGACAATAGAGAGTATCTCCATCTACCAGCGGGTGAGCGGAAAATCCCCACAATGGCGCCTCGGTCATTTTGTATTCGGCTTTTAGATCATGCGACCAAACGACTTTGCCGTCCATTGCATTGAGGCACAACAATTGTCCTTCGGCGCCTAACGTGTAGACAAGTCCGTCGTCAACCGTAGGAGTACAACGTGGTCCGGCCGGATAAGAAATACGATAGGAACAAGCATACTCGTGTTGCCAAACAGGTTTTCCAGTATGTGCGTTCAGACAGACAATTCGTTCTCGTCCTTCGATCACGTTGCGGACGTCCGGTGCGGGACGCGGATCACCTTGTTCGATCACATAGTCCATCACAAACAAGTGATTACCGACCACGGAGGGTCCGCTGTAACCGCTCGCCAGCGGTTGTCTCCACAACACTTTGGGTCCACCTTCGGGAAATTTCTCAAGCGCTTTTGGCTCGTCCCAAGTGCTATTAAACGTGGGCCCTAAATAGTGTGGCCAGTCTTGACTGAATCCCTTGTTTGAGGCAATCAGTGCCAATGTACTGAGGGCGATGGATTGCCACCAAAATCGACGCCTATCGATGTTTTGTTGAAAACGCATACAGACTTTCTTTTTTCATGTGATCGGGTTGTTTTGAAATTGAGAAAACAATTTTAGCAGTTGTCACCTTAAAAATGGTTGGATTACGATGGCGATTAAGGTCTATGTCTGCCTATTTTTCGGAAAATGGTTAAGATCAAAACTACGACTCCGGGTTTTTTGCTGGAATCAAACTCAATTTGGCAAATTATGGCAAAACAAACACGGGATCCGAAATTTTTTCGCAGCTGGTCGATCAGCGAATTTCCCTGGACCCGAGAGAGTAAAATTGCGGCTTGGACGTTGCTGCAGATATTAGTGTCGCTGACATTGAGTTTTCTGGCTGCGCCGCAATGGCTAATCGATGTGCCTTTGTGGCTGGCACTGATCATCGGCGGAATCCCCTTAGTTTGGGAGTTGCTCAAGAAATTATGGCACCGCGAATTTGGTAGCGACTTGTTGGCCGGTATTTCAATCGTCGTATCGGTAATTTTAGGTGAGTATTTAGCTGGGGCCCTGGTGGTGCTCATGTTGTCGGGCGGCGAAGCCTTGGAGTCGTACGCCGTCCGCAGTGCCTCGTCGGTTCTACAAGCGCTCAGTCGTCGGATGCCATCGATTGCACATCGCAAGAATGATACGGCCTTTGATGACATCAGTTTAAATGAAATTGATGTCGGCGATCAGTTGGTCATTTTTCCGCACGAAATTTGTCCCGTGGATGGAACGGTGGTTTCGGGACACGGGGTTATGGATGAGAGCTATTTGACGGGCGAGCCGTTTTTAATGAGCAAGACGCCTGGGTCCAACGTCATCTCGGGATCGATCAATGGCGACCTAGCATTTGTGATTCGCGCCGAGGCGCTGGCGGTTGATTCTCGCTACGCCAAGATCATGCGAGTAATGCAAACGGCCGAGCAGGATCGTCCGCAAATGCGACGATTGGCAGATCAATTGGGCGCTTGGTATACACCCTTGGCGTTGGCAATTGCGGGATTTGCTTGGTTAATCTCGAATGATCCGATCCGGTTTTTGGCAGTGTTAGTGGTCGCGACACCGTGTCCTTTATTGATTGCCATTCCGGTCGCAATCATCGGATCAATTTCACTCGCGGCCAAACGCGCGATTATCATTCGCAATCCCAGTGCCTTGGAAACGGCGGATCAATGCCGGACAATAATTCTCGATAAAACAGGTACGCTGACGTACGGTGAGCCACAGCTGACGGAGATCATTACGACAGATGAACTTGTGGAAAACAAAGTCTTGGGGTTGGTCGGGAGTCTCGAGCGCTATTCGAAACACCCGTTGTCGCTGGCCATCATCAAAGCCAGTGAGCAAAAGAAATGCGCCGTGCAAGAGGTGAGTCAAATCAGTGAAAAGCCAGGCGAAGGGCTAACGGGTCAAGTTTCAGGCCAAGAGATTCAGGTCACCAGTCGCAAAAAATTATTATTGCAACAGCCTCAATTGAGCGACATATTGCCGCCACAACAGGGTGGCCTGGAGTGCATGGTCCTAATCAATGGTAAATACGCGGCCACATTTCGGTTTCGCGATACACCGCGCAGTGATGGCGCTTCGTTCATAAAGCATTTGTCACCTCGACATCGAATTAATCGCACCTTGCTGGTATCGGGGGATCGCGAAACGGAAGTCAATTACTTGGCGCAACAAGTTGGTATTTCAAACGTTTTTTCGAGCCAAAGCCCAGAACAAAAACTGGCGATTGTGCATCGCGAGAATTTGACGAGCAAAACAATTTTTGTAGGCGATGGGATTAACGACGCACCGGCCCTGTTGGCGGCTAATGTCGGGATTGCTTTTGGGCAAAACAGCGATGTGACGTCTGAGGCAGCGGATGTTGTCGTGTTAGATAGTTCTTTGCAAAAAGTTGACGAGTTCTTGCACATTAGTCGACGGATGCGGCGAATTGCGATGCAGAGTGCAATGGGTGGAATGGCGCTGAGTGTCTTGGCTATGGGATTTGCTTGTTTTGGATTTTTGACGCCGGTCGTAGGGGCATTAATTCAGGAAGTGATCGATATATTTGCGGTGCTTAATGCGTTGCGAGTCTCGATTCCTCCCAAGGCATTGTTTGACTACGAGGATTAGTAATTTATGAATGTCGTTAATTGGCGGGATCAGATCCATTGTGGGGATGCCGAGACATTGGCCAGACAAATGCCAACAGCGCTGATCGACACCGTCATCACCAGCCCGCCTTATTTTCAACAACGCGATTATGAGAATCCTGCACAAATTGGCGCGGAGCGTACACCTCAAGAATTTGTCTCGCGATTGGTAAACGTCTTTACTGCGATTCGAACCGGCTTGAGTTCCAAGGGTACCGTGTGGGTGGTGTTGGGAGATAAGTACATTGATGGTCAATTGTTGGGAACGCCCTGGCGATTTGCCTTGGCCATGCAGGACGCCGGATGGTTACTGCGCAGCGATTGTATTTGGCACAAGCCCAATGCAATGCCGTCAGCTGCGAAAAACCGTCCAACGACTGACCACGAATATTTGTTCTTATTTGCTGTGAACGAGACGTATTATTACAATGCGGACGCAATCCGCGAGCCACATGTGACGTTTTCAGAAAACTCCAAAATGGGTGGCGGCCGTGGACACTTTGGCAAACGCGGTGGGACGCCAGAATTGGGCAAGAACTCAGGCAACACGAACTTGCACGACGGACGATGGGACCAAGCCTTTCATCCGTTGGGAAGAAACAAACGGACGGTCTGGTCGATTCCGTTGTCAAAATACCGCGGAGCCCATTTTGCAGTGTTTCCCGAATTGTTAGTCGAAAACTGCTTAAAAGCCACTTGTCCCGACAAAGGGACGGTTTTGGACCCGTTTTCGGGGAGTGGAACGACCGCGGTCGTAGCCAAACGTTTGGGGCGACATTATGTCGGATTTGATTGCAACCCAGAATATTGCGAACTGGCCCGAAAACGTCTGCGTAGCTCTCCACAACAGCACCTTTTCGACTCCCTGGAATAGAGCGCTTTACCGCCAACGATTTGGGCCAATCGACAGCAGAAGTTCGTGCGCCGTCGATCGATTTCTGACTGAACGTTTGAAAAAATGTACCGGTTACACTGGACTTTGCCGGCAGTTGGCCGTTATGATAGTTCCAGCTTAACTGGGGCTGACAATCGCGTTGAGTGGCGGGTGACTATCGTTGTGGCTATTGTATTTTGAACGGCCAACGGCTTTGAGATCATGAGTTCGGTTTAATTCGAGTCTTGGAGCCGTTGTGCTAATTTTCCGGAGGTTGAATGCCTAAAGATGAATCGTATGAGGTTGGCGGGACCGTGGTTCAGGCCCTTGCTAACACTCGTTTTCGAGTTGAATTAGAAACTGGAACCGAAGTGCTGGCGCATGTTGCTGGCAAAATGCGCAAAAATTTTATTCGAATTGTTCCTGGGGACAAAGTCCGCGTGGAATTGTCGCCTTATGATCTTACCAAAGGACGGATCGTTTTCCGCGAGCGTTAAATGTTTTCCGCCAGCGTTTAATGCGGATTTGACCGTTGAGCAGGGCCTCTTATTTGAACCTGCGCACTGTTTGTGCCGGAACCTGTTAACCTCTCAGGTCTCTGCGGAATGCGCGACTGCAGTCGCATGATCATGTAAAATTTGAAACCCTGGTAGCCAAGGGATGGTATATGCCAGGGCGGGACTCTTTGCCCGTTGCAGCCAAGGGGACAACCAATCGAGGAAAATGGTTTCTTGGTTTCAGGGGATTTCGTTAGTTGAAGTCCCAAAAATGGCCTAAGTGACCGTAGAATCGATTCATAAATCATAGACGCCCATTTAACTAAAAATAGGAGAAGAAACGAGTGAGAACGTTGTTGCGAACTATCGCCTTATCAACCGTCATGACTTTGACGGCAGTATTGCCCAGCAGTTGGCTGCTGGGTCAAAGTGCGCCGGAACCGGCTGCCGTAATTTCGATGGCTCCTATGAGTCGTCAGTTGGGTGACATTGGCTATCTGGCCAAAGCGGCCGGTATGGGCCAAATGGAAGGAATGGTCAAAATTCAAATTGAGTCTTTTCTCAAAGGAGTAGACTTTTCACGACCAAGCGGTGCGTTGGTTTATTTTGACGAAGGCAACCCACAACCTCGCGTTGTGGCGTTTGTTCCCGTTAAGAATCTCGATGACTTGATCAACACGATTTCTCAGTTTGCCGAAGTCGAAGACGGTGACAAAGAGGGTTCGTATACAATCATGCCGGATAACGGACCGCCGATGCATGTCCGCGAGGCAGACGGATTTGCGTTTGTCACTGATGACGAAGGCAACTTTGAAGGATTGCCCTCCAGTCCCGCTCAATTGTTGGGCGACCTGCCGACCAGCTATAACATGTCGGCCAAAATCTTTGTGCAACGCATTCCTGCTGATCTACGAGAAAATGTGATCTCGATGATCGAACAAGGCTACAAAGATCAGTTGGAGAACATGGGCGAGGATGCAACGGCCGAATTGCAAATGCAGAATTTTGAAATGCAAATGGCGCAAATCCGTAGCTATATCAATGAAACCAACGAGCTCGTCGTGGGTTTTGCCGCGGACAAAGCCGCTCAAAATCTGCACTTCGCTATGCAAATGGTTGGTAACGATGGATCGGAATTGGCCCGCCAAGCCAAGGCTTATGGCGATTCCAAAGGCTCTCGTTTTGCCGGGTTCCTGATGGAAGGCGCGGCGTTTAATGCCAACAGTCACGCCGTGATCTCGGCTCAAGACGCAAAGCAGTACCATCAAATGCTGGAACAACTGCAAAAACAAGCTTTCCAGCAAATGGAAGTCGAAAGCGAAATGTCTGAGGAAGAGTTGGAATTGGCTCAAAAAGTCATGGGCCAATTGATTGCTTCGTTAAACAAGACAATCGATGCCGGGGTGGTTGACCTTGGCGCCACACTGATGTTGAAAGACGAATCGGCGAATTTGGCAATCGGAATGCAAGTTGCCGATCCTCAAGATGTCGAAAAGATGATCAAAGATTTGGTTGCCGAAATGTCGGACAAAATTGGTGATGCCATGGAAATTCACTTGGATGAAGAAAAACATTCAGGGATTACCATGCACCGAATTGTTGTGCCATTGCCTCCCGATGCGGACGAAGCAATGTCGACTTTGGTAGGAGAATCCGCCACGATTTTGTTGGGTTTTGGCAATAACGCAGCGTATTTGGCAGCCGGAAAAAATCCTGGCGAATTGCTAAAACAAGCTGTCGATGAAAGTGCTTCGAAAACCAAAATGGAATTGCCTCCTGGACAATACAATTTGTATTTGTCCCCCATTTTGCGAACGATTGGCGAAGTCCAAGATGAAACAATGATGACCGAAATGGCCGAAAAATTGTCCACCAACGGTCGGGATCGAGTTCAATTCCTGATGAAAACGATCCCCAATGGCATGCATTTCCGCTTGGAAATCCAAGACGGAATCTTGGAATTGATCGGCGTAGCCGGGCAAATGTTCGGTGGGATGGCACCCGGAGCGGATTTCGAATAAATCGACGTCCTATGCGACCAAGCAGTAAATATTGCGACAGTCGTGCGAACCATCAAACTTAGCGGTGTCTCTGACACCATCCGATTTCGGTAAAAAAACAGACGGCCCGGGTTATTCAGACCCGGGCCGTTTTTGTCGCTATTGACCAGGTTTCGCGTAACTCTTTATACTACGTGTTTCCCATTTAATCGCTAATTTTGTAAGCTCCCCACCGCTAATGGTGGCTCGGAAGGAATATTCGAATCCATGAATCAACACACCCAGGAACTGGAAAAAAATGAACTGGTCGATTGGCTGGAAGCCAAACTGGGCCATTTGCGTCCACATTTGACCAACATCATTTTAGGGTTTGTCCTGGTCATCGTGTTGATCGTCTCGATCATGATGTACCGCTATTCCCAACAGGAAATTGCCGGCGCGCAATGGCAACAACTCAATACGGTCATGAACCAATTTTCCTTTGACCAGCAAACCGACCGCTTCATTGAATTGGCCGAAGCGTACCCCGATGAAGTCGCAAGTTTGTGGGCGCTACAAATCGCGGGGCTAACGGACATGCAAGCCGGTCTGGAAAACTTAATCGGCAAACGTCCTGAAGCCGTTCGCCAATTGGAAAAAGCGCGTAAGAGTTTTCTACGAGTGCTGGAGTCCAAGGGTGAAAAATCAGCCGACTTAATGCAACGCACCTTGTTCGGATTGGCAACTACCCACGAGGCGTTGGGTGAATTTGAAGACGCTAAAAAGGTTTTTCAACAACTAAGTGAAGAGTATCCTGAATCGTTCTATACCGATGCCGTAAAGCGTGCCTTAGATCGATTGCAGAATCCACAGACGATCGCCTTTTTTGACAAGTTCAAAACGGTGGGCATCGCACCGGGCGCGAAACTGCCAGTACGCCCTGACATTTCATTCCCTGATCTCGACTAGTTTTGCACTGTTGTTTGCACTGCAGTTTGCATCGTCGTTTGCATCGTCGTTTGCACTGCTGTTTGCATCGTTGCCATGTGATGCGACCACTTGCCTATAATGGAGCGTAGGCGGTTTGATCAGAACTTTCAAACTAAGGGCCCAGCCGCTTTACCGGCCGTGTCGGTTATCGGATGGAAAGTGAGTTGGTTAAAAACAATTGGATCAACAATTGGATCAACAAGTAGTGCGGAACCCCGTCTAGGAATAGTTCCAGCAATCTGCCGCTACCGGTTTACCGCCTCTGGAGGTCTATCTGTTGGGCGGCAAGCTTGGAGGCTATAGATATTTAGAAACGCGCCCACGTTCCTTCCAGTTTTTTCGAAGACCTTTGCTTGTTTCCCCGCAACAATCCCTCACCAATTGCACTTATTTATGGACTTCATATCCTTTTCTCGTCGTTGTTTTTTTACGATCGTATTGCACCCGTGGCTCTGCCACCAATGGGACCGGTGGTTTCCCGCGAAAACCACGGGAGCCTGGGGAGAAAAATTAGCCGAAAGGCACTTGTTGCGATTGGGCCATTGGATCATTGAACGCAACGTTCGAACGCGGGCCTCGGAAATCGATCTGGTGACGTTGGACGGAAATACCGTTGTGTTTGTTGAGGTTAAGACGCGTACGGTACCACTGCGCGGCACGGTTTTAGATTCGATTGATGACAACAAACAAACTCGTTTGTCACGGGCCGCGTCCAGTTATTTACACCGCCATGAACTGGAGAAATGTCCGGCAAGATTCGACGTCATTGCCGTTACCATTACCTCTCCACATTCGTCGCCACAACTTCAGTACTTGCGCAATGCGTTTGAGGCGAAAGAGTAGGTCCGGAGTCAGGCTGCAGGAGTCAAGTTCCGGGTCTCGGATAAAACAATTATCGGTTTACGGATAAGCAAAGTGACACGACATTGTGAAAAAATGGATGGTTGTTGTTGAGGTCGAGAATCAAAGGTTTGCGAGTTTGCGAATCCATCATTCGACTAAAGTTAAACTTGTTCGAAGGATGAGCGTTTTCGGCTTCGATTTTTTTTGATGGCAGGGATTGATTAGATGCAATCGTGCTACAGTTTACTGCGAGAACGATTCAACGGAAAAGGGCGATTGAAATTTAATCATTATCGATTCACAACGTTAATGGGTTGGCCGCGAAGGAATGAGGCGACGTTTTCGGCGGCGGTGGTCATCAAGCGGCGACGCGCCTCCAAAGTTGCCCAGGCGTAATGTGGGGTTAGCAAACATCGAGGAGCTGACAATAGGGGATTGTCGGCGGCAATCGGTTCGATGCTGACCACATCCAGCGCTGCTCCGGCCAGATGTTCATTGGCCAACGCTTCGGCCAACGCCAATTCGTCGATCAGCGCACCGCGAGCCGTATTAATTAAAAACGCGGAGGGCTTCATGTTCGACAATAGACCCGCATTGACGAATCTCAAATTGTCGGCCGTTTGCGAGCAATGCAAACTGATCACGTCAGCGTGCGAGAATAATTCTTCGATTGTACACCAACGTACACTTTGGGAATCTTGATCACCTGGCCGAGCGCGACTGGCGACCGATATTTGCATGCCAAATGCACGTGCAATTTCTGCAACCCGTCGACCGATGCGACCGTATCCCACGATACCAAAGGTCTTGCCAACTAGCTCGATCAATGGTTGGAGCCAAAACGAAAAATCTTGACATTGTTGCCATTGCCCCATTCGAATCGCTTGGTCGTGTTGAAACGGTTGATGAATCAACTGCAATAGTGCGGCAAATACAAATTGAGCCACCGTGTCGGTGCCGTATTCAGGAACATTGGTTACCAGGACATTTTGTTCTCGTGCCGCCGAAATATCGACGACATTGAACCCCGTAGCCAATACGCCGATATAGCGCAGAGCGGGACAGGCGGCCAACGTCGCTGCGTTCAATGGGGTCTTATTCGTAAGCACAATTTCAGCACCTGACATCCGTGACACGATCAATTCGACCGGGGTACGATCGAATATCGTCAGTTCCCCTAGCGATTCAAAAGCCGTCCAAGGGTTATCGCCTGGGTTTAAAGTGTATCCATCTAAGACGACAATTTTCATTTCAAAAGCTCGTTGCTAAATACTTACCGTGAAAGCCACCGTTATGCCTGTTTGGCAGAATGACGTCTCTGCCGCAATCCCAGTCAGTCAAAACTTTGTGCGTTGAAAGCTTGTTACAATAGGTCGACGCGACATTAAAGTCGGTTGGTCCACGGCGTAACTGATCCGACAGTCTAACAAAAAACAAAAAGGGTTGGCGATGAGTTGGTTTCAAATGACTCGGGCTGGATTGAAAAAGCTGCAAATGGCTGTCGCTAGTTTAATCCTAGCGGCGCCATTGCCGACTGCTTTGACCGCTCAGGACCCACCGAGTTGGCACAGCCTATTTAGCAAAGAACAGTATTTGGGTGCAGATGATCAACGACTCAACTATCGGTTGATGAAACCGGAAATGCAACCCGGCAAGAAATATCCACTGGTGATCTTTTTACACGGCGCTGGGGAGCGAGGAGACAACAATCAAGCCCAATTGGTACACGGACTCAAAGATTTCGCCAGCGAGGATAATCGTAAGGCGTATCCATGTTGGGTGATTGCCCCGCAGTGCCCACGCGATCAAAAATGGGCTAATTTGGCCTGGAATGCCAAAGAGATTACGCTGCCAGAGGAGCCAGCGCCCGTCATGAATTTGGTTATGCAACTGTTAGACCAGACTTTGGCTGAAAATGATTTAATTGATCAAAGTCGAATTTACATCACCGGATTGTCGATGGGTGGTTTTGGCACGATCGACGCCGTTGCACGCTGGCCCGAACGATTTGCCGCTGCCGCCGCTGTCTGTGGAGGTGGCGATTCGCGTGCTAAGGTGGTCGCCAAAATGAGCAAGTTGCCATGGTGGATTGCACATGGAAAAGATGACGCTGTGGTTCCTTTTGAGTTGTCGGAGAAACTTGTCGCCGCCCTCAAGTCCGCTGGTGCCGACGTTACGTTTGTCGAAATGGATAAGGTCGGTCACGATAGTTGGACGAAGACTTATAACGATCCAGAATTCATGAAATGGCTATTCTCAAAAAAGAAGTAATCGAACACCAATGTATTTAATTTTGACTGGCGATTAGGCCCCAATCGCCAGCTAATTATGACGGCTCTAGCGATTAGTCAGTGCCATTGGTTTGTTCTCAATTCACAACTTCATCCATTTCGATTCTAAGAGGTGTGTAAGCGTTGGTTTTATGAGAGGTTATTCGATTAGTATGCGAACTAAGGCCAAAACAATTCGTTTTCGCTCCCTCTTTTTTGGGGCTTCAGTGATCGTTGCCATGGTTTTCATCCGCGTACCATTGTCGGCTGATGAACCGGGTTGGGTGACTCGTGTGATTAAATCCCCCTCAGAACGTGCCGCGTCGCAAGCAACCCCAATCGTTGAGCGCCCTTATCGACCACTTCATTTTTATGGCAATACGGTCCGTCGTCAGTACTATCGTCAATCGCCGCTGCCGTTGCCTCGCGATTTCGTCGAGTCCACTCGAGGACTAATTCCTCCAATCCCTTCGATTCCTCCCGCGCTTCGCAAGTAAGTCCGCTGGGTGGTATCCTCGTTTTTTGGAACATGAACTAACCCCGGCGGAGGCAAAAAGCACCGGGCTTTTGGGTGGCTAAGTCACTGGTGGTTTCCATTGCGATACTAAACCCTCATCAATTTTGGCTTTGACCGTACGGCGGTCCAAGCCTAAATGGCGGGCCGTTTGTTCGTAACTGCCAAGCTCCGTGTATACCCAAGTGCAATATTTTTGAAGGATTTCTTCGGCCGTGTACCGACGATGAACAATTCCCTGAATCCACTCCGGCAATGTTGACGTCGGCGTTGTACCTGTACGCATCGGTACGTAACTGCGGTGCACAACAATGTTCCAAACGCATTGTTCGAGCTCACGGATATTACCCTGCCACGGATAATCCTCTCCTAAATGACTGTGGATCCAATCCAATACGACTTCGGTAATGGTTGAGGCTTCCGTGGGCGATATGCGATGCGCGATGCTAAAAACCAAAAATTGCAAGTCGGCAGGCCGATGATCCAATTGTTGTCGCAACGAGGGCGTCTCAATCCGGTCGGCACAAATGCGAAAGTAAAGATCTTCGCGAAATCGACCGGCACTGATTTCCGCGCGCAAATCTCGATTGGTGGCGGCGATCATTTTGCCGTCAAAGGCTCGTTCGTCCGTTTCACCCAATCGATTAAAGGTCCGTTGTTGTAACACACGAAGCAATTTGACTTGCAGGTCACTATCCAATTCCCCAATTTCGTCCAAGAACACAGCACCCTGAGGGCCGCAAGTTTCTAGCCAACCAGGGCGATCTGCCAAGGCCCCCGTAAACGAACCCTTGCGATGTCCAAACAACTCCGATTCAATTAAGGTTCGCGACAATGCAGATAGATTGACGGGAAAAAAATTGCGTTTGAAATCGATGGTGAATTTTTGCTTCTCGCCGTCGAATGGAAAATAGCTGGATAGGCCAATCGCTCGAGCCACCAGTTCCTTGCCAGTGCCCGAGGGACCCGTGATCAATGTCGAGATTTCACGCATCCGCGGCCATAAACTGCGGTAGTAGCGAGCCAAATCATAAGTAAAAATCGACTCCCACACCCGAGCACGCAATTCGGCAGCAGGCAAAGAATCACCCAAGATATGATCGAAAATTTGAAAAAATGCCCGATGCACTTGGGTGCAAGCCGCAAACATGTGGCCCGGATTTGTGGGAATGAGTTTCTGCACTGGAGGTAGGTTTAACAAACGCTCATAGTCGGCCAAAAAACCACGCCACACTTGTTGCATCCGGGCATCGTTGCGGACACTCCAATCCCACAAGTCGCTGGCGCTAATGACCGTAATGTGTCGGTATAACATCAAATAAGCAGTCGATTCCCAATAGTTCTTGATGCAAGTCTTGGACAGCGTATGTCCGGCCGACAAATGAGCGCGAATCCGCTCCACAACCTCAGTAGCCCGGCGGGTCAGTTCAATGACATTCGGTCGATCGTTGGCTTGGACATTAGGCCGACGACTCCAAGCGGTCGCGTCTTCAAAAACAAATTTCTCGTCCAAGATCTCGCGCTCGATGCGAATGCGCTCGATCGAAAACGGATTGCTAAATGCGAGTCGGGCAAGCAAATCGAGTAACTTTTCGTCGGCAGAACTGATTTGGGTCATAGATTAGGTGCCTTCAAAACGCTGGGCGATGGTTTCGAATCGCGACGCGGATGGTGTTGGATTGCTTTGTCTAATTAACGGAAATCGAAATCAAGTTGTTTTGGTTTTATTTGGCGTTTGCTGTTGAAACGTTTGAGGACGATGTTGACCGTATTTATTCGTGCACGAGCCAGGCCAATCGCGCGAACCTTTTTGTGCTCACTTTAAGCATTGCTTGTACGCTAGCGTTTTGCAATCAGACATTTAAGGAACGGTAAGCGATTTTTTGGCTTTGCGATAACCACTGCGTAAATTGACCTAAATCGCCTACTGTCGGGAACTTACGGCAGAGCCTCAAAAAATTCTGGGGTATTTGATTTCTTTGGCCCAACAACTGCTTTCATGGGTTGGCTATCAGCGAGGGACTCGCGAATCGATTTCTAATTCAATTCGGGTCGAGTTCCTAGGTAATTGTGTACTGCTATTCGAGTCGCGATCGAATGGATTTTCAACCGAGAAATCGAACTATGATTACAACAAAGCTTATCCACCGCAGCGTGTTAAATGCTCCAATCACGCCCCCTTTTGGTGACGTTCATATCAACGCTGTTCACCAAGCTGCCCACAACACTGCTCCCAACACTGCTCCCAACACTGCTCCCAACTCTGCTCCCAACTCTGCTCCCAACACTGCCCACAACACTGCCCACAACACTGCCCACAACTTTGCCCACAACTCTGCTTATTCACTTGCCTCCTTATTGTTCCTAGTTTGCGATCAGGTATTGGAAACACGAGTTTCTTGTGAGTCTTCTCGAGGAACTTGGTTGCCCCCGAATGTCAACTTACCTGGAAAAAGTCCCGGCACCCGAAGCGAATCGTTTCTCTTGTCGGCGCATGAATCTTGCCTCTCGTCTTTGCCCTGCCAGCCGGTTTTCTCCATTTTCTGGCGGCGGCCTCAGCAGAGATGCTTGCCTGGTTAGTGTTTCCCGCCCCAATCCTTTTCTGAGTCTGCTTTCCTGACTCGTGATTGGCTGCCTGCCATAGTCCCCCCGGCTATGGCAGGTAATTTTTTTTCGTGGGCCAAACTATGCGTATCAACCAAGATCTATAATTGTCTTGGTAATGTCAGCGGCAAACTATCGAGAGGCAATCGGCAACATGTACACTTATGAATATCCGCGTCCTGCAGTCAGTGTCGACGTCGTTGTCATGGATTCCTCGCAGGGCACGTTGCGATTGCTGTTGATCGAGCGTCTAAAAGACCCGTTTGCTGGACGCTGGGCGTTGCCCGGCGGTTTCCTGGAAATGGACGAAACACTCGAAACCGCAGCCCGACGAGAATTGTTGGAAGAAACCGAATTAGAAATTTCCGAACTCCTTCAACTCGGTGCTTATTCAGCCGTGAACCGCGACCCGCGCGGCCGAGTTATTAGCGTTGCTTTCTTAGCCATCGTTACCGAGGCAAGGGAAGTTAAAGCGGGCGATGATGCGCGATCGGCTCAGTGGCACTTTATCGATCAATTACCACCTCTGGCTTTTGATCACGATCAAATTGTGGAACAGGCGCTCAACCGTTACCGCGAGTCGCGTTTGCTACTTTCAACGCCAGGCGCAATGGCGTATCATGACCCTGAGTCGGAACAATAACCGCCAGCCACGGAGTATCGAGTAATGAAACGCAAAGGATCGGAGTTTGCCGGTTTGTCAGTCGCCATCGTTACGCCTTTTCGCGATGGTCAAGTCGATTACGATTTGTTGAAACAACAAGTCGACTTTCAAATCGAAGCAGGTACTCATTGCTTGTGTCCCGTCGGTACCACGGGCGAATCGCCTACACTCAGCCACACAGAACACGAACGCGTGATTGCCGAAGTGATTCAACACGTAGCCGGCCGCATCAAAGTAATGCCCGGCACCGGCTCCAATTCTACAGCCGAAGCGCTTCGTTTGACACGCTGGGCGGCCCAAGAAGGCGCTGACGCTTCGTTGATGGTTGCACCGTATTACAACAAGCCAACCCAGGAGGGCTTTTATCAACACTACCGCGCCGTTGCCGAACAAGTCGGATTGCCGATCTGCGTCTACAACATCCCCGGGCGAACTGCCAAAAATATCGAGCCCGAAACCATGGCTCGCTTAGCCGAATTGCCAAATATTGCCATGGTTAAAGAAGCCACTGGATCCATGGATCAAGCGTCACAAACGTTGGCGATCACCGATTTAACAGTCCTCAGCGGTGATGACAGCATGACCTTGCCGTTGCTGTCGATCGGTGGCGAAGGCGTCGTCTCGGTTGTCGGCAATATTGTTCCGCAAGACGTAATTGCCATGTGGCAAGCGTGGCGCGATGGCGATATTGCTCGAGCGCAAAAACTGCATTACCAACTCTTTCCACTGTGCCGCGACTTGCTCGGGTTGGCGACCAACCCCATCCCCATCAAAGCCGCCATGGCCGAATTGGGACGCGACTCGGGCGAACTGCGATTGCCAATGACCCCGCTCGATAACAAACAATTGAGTCTACTCCGCAGCACACTCAACACATACGGCTTGACCACCGCCACGGTGTAATCTATTGCTGGACAAGCTGAGCGGGATTGGCAGAGAAGCGATTGCCCTAAATCGATTTGCGCAGGGTCGACTTTTTAATAATCAACGATGACCTTGTCAAGTCGCGCTAAATTCGCGCCACAAAAATTTCAGAGCTAATCCCGCCGCGCCGGAAAACTCTGGGGAACATTCTGGAGAAAATTCTGGGTCTACGATCGCGTTAGTCCGGAATCCCCTGAGCTTGATTGATCTGAGTTTGTACGGCTGCCGCTTGTTGTTCGGCCTGTTTCCTTGCTGCCTCGGCGGCTGCCAATCGCTCTTGAACCGCAACCAGCTCTGCCTGGACGGCTTGTTCAGCCGTTAATTTGCCGGCGGCTTCTTGTTCGGCGATTGCTAATTGCTGTTTTAAGGTTTGCAGCGCAACAATGAACTGCGTTTCATCTTGCCAGCGCGCGACCAGCTGTCGCGCTTGTTCTAGCTTCGCCTGGGCAGCAGCAGCCAAATCCGTATGCTGTTTGAGTTCAGCTTCAACGGCAGGGACCAAAGCTGCAAGTTCCGTGGCTCGTTGCGTCGACTCTGCCAATTGTTTTTGCTGCTCGGCCATTGCGGCCGTCAGCGTTTGCATTTGTTGTTCATTGGCCGTCATCTCCGATTTGGCGACGGTCACCAATTGGTTGAGTTCAGCTACTCGCACCGTGTGCTGCGTTAACTTTTCCGATAGTTTTTGTGCCGAGGATTGCAGGTCAGCATCTTGAGCGGCGAGCTTAGCGACTTCTTGCGCCTTTGTGGCGAGTTCCGTAAGCGAAGTTGTTAAGCCATTCAGTTGAGTCAATTCGGATTGCCAAGCGAGATGCTGTGCCGTTTTGCCTTCTAATACTTGTCGCACCGCCACGAGAGAGCTTTCTGTTGCGGTCAAGTCAGTTTGCCATTTGGTTTGTACTGCAACCGCTTCTTGCATCGCCGATTGCTGTGCCTTTAGTTTGTCGGTGGTTGCCGTCAATTGCGTTTGCAAAGGCTGCAGTGCCGTTTCGGCGTTCGCTTGTTCGGTTTGAGCTAGTTGCAGGCGCATTGCGAGTGTGGGTGGATTGTTGCCCAATTGAGCCAAAGCGGTGTCAGCCGATTCTTGCCAAACCGAAACTTGTCCGGACAAATCCGCATTGATGACGCGGTTGGTTTCGTTGCAAAAGGCGATCGCAGTCCCTAGGTCCGCAAGTCCGTTAAACTGTTTTTGAAGGTCGCCGGATGGATTCCACCATTTGACCGTTCGATCGCGGCCCGTTGAAACTAAATGGCCGCTGCGTCCAAAACTCACATGCAGCGTTCCGCCGGGATGAGCATTGATGTTTTTGATTTGGCCACCGTTTTCCATTTCCCACATGCGAACCGTGGCGTCCTCGCTGGACGAAGCCAGTACATTGGAATCCATTCGCCAAGAAACTTCGGAGACACGAGCAGTGTGTGCTGCCAAGGTCAAGTAGTCGTTTCCCGATTGTGCCTCCCAAACAAACAATCCTCCATTGCGATCACCAGTTGCCAACAGCACGCCATCGGGGCTGAACGAAACGGCAGTGATCCAATCGGTATGTTTTCTCAGCTCGTATTGCAGTTGGCCGGATTGAGTCGAATAAACGCGGACGACTTTTTGCGGACCGCCGAGTGCGACCAAGGAGTGATCGGCACTGATGTCGGCGGAAAGAACGGTATCCAATTCATCGCCGATTTCCATGGTGCGTCGTCCGCTACGAACATCCCACAATACGACTTTGCCTGTGGCGCCGTCTAAGCCACCGCCCGCGAGTAACAATTGGCCATTGCGGCTGAACCTCAATACGTTGGCTTTGCCTTCTGGGAAATCCAACACGCCGACCAAATCGAGTGACTGGGTGTTATACAGCAATATTTGTTTGGTGCCGGCGATGGCCACAAGTGGCGTCCAAGGACTCGTGGCGATTGCTACCGTGGTAGGGTTGCGGGGAGTGACCAGTATGGGTTCCAGCGGCATCCGCGGCAACATAGCCACTTCGGCCGGTCGTTCGAGAGGATTAGTATTCGCCGCCAAGTCCATCGATTTACGTTTAATGTTGGCTTTGCTGGACTTAGTTTCCAAGGCACCGCCATTGATCCAGCGCTTGAGCACTTTGATCTCTGCCTCTGGGATTTTATTGTTCCCCGGGGGCATGTAAGGTTCTTCGTCGTGGTTGACTAGCATGAACAAATAACTACTGTCGGAGTCACCGGGTTCAATCGATCCACCGGATGATCCACCTAACATCAAATTGGTAAAGTTCGTTAGATCGAGGCCGCCACTTTTTTTATCGGGGCTGTGACAGGCGGCGCAGCGCTGGCGCAAAATTGGTTGAACGTCATCGTCAAACGTAATTTTTTGCTCGGCCTCTTGCGCCCACGCGGAGCTGGATAGAACCAGCAATAGACCCATCAGAGTCAGGCAGCGGCCGACAGTCGATGGCCTTGCCCACAACAATTCACACATCGTTCGATTACCAAAATAGATTATCATAGGATCAATGATTAAATACAAATTCGCGGCTATTCAATACGGCCCAAAAGGTATCTTCCAAGGCTTTCTTGACATCGGTTTCTTGAGCGACCTCGGCGAGTAAGGCCGCGAGTTGCTCGGGGGTTGGTTTTCGCGACAAGGATCGTAAGTAGATTTCCTCGATCACCTCAGTAGGCGTTTTGCCGGCTTCTGATAAACGGCCGATCACGTTGCCGCGAATAATGTTTTGATGAACGGTATCGCCGTTGATCAGGTGTAATGCCTGAGAAAGGTTGGGTTCCATTTTGACTTCACAACTGCAAACGGTCTCACGTGTTGCGCGACCGAAGGTTGTGAGGAAATAACTCGACGTATTGCCATCGGCAATTTGTACCGCTCGAGCCCCCAGCGGTAGGCCGCGAAATTTATTTTCCGTTTCCGTGATCTGACTAATCACGTCCAGTAATACTTCCGCCCGGATTCTCCGCAACTCGGCGTGAGCAAAATTCTCATGATCGGCTTCGTTCGTCGCGTTTGTTTGTGTGCTGCGTTGATAAGCATGCGAGTTGCAAATATCGCGGACGAGCTTTTTAAAATCGAATCCGTACTCAGCAAATTTAGACCCGAGTGTGCTGAGCAACTCGGGATTGGAGGGTGGATTACTGACGCGAACGTCATCGACTTCATGGACGATTCCCCGTCCAAAAAAGTGAGCCCAAACGATATTGGCGAGATTATCCCGGAACATGACGTTATCGCGCGAGGCCAACCATTCAGCGACCACTTTACGGCGATCTTTCCCCGTGGTATCGGGAAACTCGCCTCCCAAAAATTTAGGTTTCATGACTTCTTGAGTTATTGGATGGCGGACTTCGCCTCCACGACTGTCGAACACAATTTGTTCGCGAGGGTCAGCACCCGGCTTGCGTCCAATTTGAGAAAAAAAGGAAGCGAACTGATAGTATTCGGCCATTGTCCAGCGGTCGAACGGGTGATTGTGGCACTGGGCGCACTGTATTCGTGTACCTAAAAAGACCTGAGCAACATTCTCTGCAACTTTGAGGGTGACTTGTTCGTTCTGATAGTAATTGGTAGCAGCATTGGTAAACGTACCGCCCTCGGCACCCAAAATTTCGCGTACCATTTGATCGATGGGAACATTGGCGGCGATTTGTTGTTGCAACCAGTTGTAATACAACAGCGTCGCTTTATAGCTAACCTGGGGACTCGAACGGACTTGCAACAATTCAGACCATTTCATCACCCAAGTCTCGACAAACTCTTTGCGGTCGAGCAGTTGGTCAATTAGCTGAGCCCGTTTTTGCGGCTCGGTATTGCTGACAAACGCAGCCACCTCAGGCGCCGTGGGTACAATGCCACAGATATCGAGGCTGACGCGACGAATAAATTCTTCGTCGGAGCAAATGTCCGACGGAACCATTCGCAACTTTTTAAGTTGGTTGTGAACTAAAGTGTCGACATAATTGGCTTCCGGCGGATTGGGCCATTGAAACTCCAAGCCTTTGGGTAACACAATGAAATGTCGCCCGACAGTGTGGGTGTCAAAACGGGCCATGACAAACGCTTGTCCTCGGTTTTTTGCGGTGACAAAACCCGATTGTGAAACCGTCGCAGAATTGTCGTTGCTGCTCATAAAATAGGCCAGCGATGTGACGTCGCGGGTACTGCCGTCTTCATAATGCGCCACAACATTCAATTGTTGGGTGGTGTCCGTACCGTCAAGCACACCGCCTTCCGGGTAAAGTACAACCTTGATTACTGGTGGAACAGGTCCAGGATCCGTGGGCGAACCAGCTTGGAGCCAACGCAACAACGTTTGATAATATTCGTCTTCAGGCGAAATTAACCCACCGCCAGTATGCGGAACTGCGGCCGTAGCTTTGTTGATCAACAAGCAATTTTCAGGTGTGGAAAGATCAATGCGCCGACCCACCAATTCGCGAGTCAATCGGTAGTGGTCGCCGCTGGGATCAAAGCCATAGAGGGACAATCGAAAACCGTCTTTGCCGCGCGCAGCGCCGTGACAACTGCCCGTATTACAGCCAGCTTTGGAAAAAACCGGCATGACATCATTGGTGAAACTAATAGGCGGATCCGCTTGGGCCGTCCGCACCGTGATTGGAATGTCGGTTGTGAATGTTCCATAGCGAACTTGGATTACAGTGTCACCATCAGCTTTGGCGCTCAAACGGTTTCCAACCAACGTCACGAGTTCTGGATTGACAACCGTGAATTGCAATTCGCTGGTGATGTCTTGGGTAAGGCCATTGCTCCAACGTGACTGCCCAATAATTTTTTGGTAATCTCGAATGGTCGATAATTCGATTCGCTCGGGATATACGGACATCGATTGTTGAACCGCCGCAGGTGCCGGCGTCGCCGCAGGTGAGTCGGCGGTCGCTACCGGCGGCATGGTTTCCGCAGTTGCCGGGGCCGCAGTGGTAGTTGCCGGGGGCGTTTCCACAGGTGGTGGCGTCTCTTGGGCGTGGGATGATGCGGTTAACCACAGTCCGATCACGCCGATATGACCAAGGAGGCCTATGCGACCGATTCGACTGACCCTCTCGATTGTGATTCGACTCATTGGTTGCCTCCGGCAGTTTCGCCTTGTTTGGCTTGTTGAGCTTTTTGACGCAATTGTTGTAGTCGTGTCAGCGGAACGGGAGGAGGCGCTGCGGGAGGTGCGGCCGGTTGTGCCGCAGGTGCCGCTGCTTCCGGAACCGGTGCGGTCGCCACCACAACCGGTGTCGGTTTGCTGATTTGGAATTCCGTTCGCCCAGTCACATAGCGAATTTCGCCGCCTTGGAAAGGAATCTTGACTTGGCAAAACAACGACTTGTGATTTCCCAATGGGCTTTGATCGCTCGTGATGAGATCAAATACGACTTCGGTTGTTTCTTTGGTAAACGTGCGTGGCTCAGCCGTTACGTTGGGCGGCAACCCGAGCAATTCGACGGTTGCATTGCCTTCAAAAGAAGTCACCTGTTCGAGTTGACATAATACTTTGCCGACTTGGCCCTGTTCACAGGCGGAACGTTTGGCGTCGAATTTCACAAAGGGATCGACCACTTCTAATTCGCTGAGCGCCGATGAGACCCACAATGGCCCGCCCTCCACGGCGCCATTGCCAATTACGTACATCGGCCATTTGCCGTTTTGAGCATTGCCAGCGGCATTGATGGTATACAGGATCTCGGTTTGCTCGGCGGGCAAAGTGATTTGGTAAGTAGTACCGACGCCCGGCGATCGAAACGGGAACTGTAAATTGATCGGTCCTTGGTAATCGGCATCGCGAGAAACCACTACTTTCAGGTCTAAAGAGCCATCCTTTGCCAGTGGCGCCGTAGGTGGGATCAGTTCGATTCGATAGGGCGCTGGTTTAGTGATGCCAATGGCCAAACGGTCGACGCCACAACCATAGTACAAGGCATTGTTAGGTTCACCTAAAGCAAAGTCAGCTAAGTTTTCAAATCCTCCTGTAAGTGTTTGATTTTCAGCGGCCCAGCGAGCGCGAAAATCAACTAACTGGCCCGCAGGCGCTGCATCGGCGTCCGCTTCAAACACGACGGGCATCGACCCAAGATTGGCGGGCATTGGCTGTGCCGTTAGACGAATTCCGGGGGGGAGTTGGTCGAGCAACAATTCCAAGGGCCCGCCAAAATTCTCGCGTGAAGCATTGATTAACGTGGCAAATCGGTTGCCAGCCGGAACCGGGATCGTTTGTTGCAATTGACTGTAGCGGTCGACTCGGGGAATCGAAATCGCCAACCCTGCTTGCGCGGCCGACACTTCGAGACGATAGACGAAATCCGTTTGACCGCGACTTAAATGATCGGTGATTCGCACATAATATTGTCCGTCTTCGGGAACGGTAAACCGAATGTAGGGATCGTTTCCACGTGAATCATCGTTGCCCACCAAATGACTTTTGTCGCTGGCTTTATAAACGTTCATTACAGGATCTAAACCAGACCCAATCCGCTTGGCATAACATTCCAATTCCCAGACTTGGCCCTTGGTGGCTTGGAATTGAAAGAAATCAACATCGCCTGGCGCTTGAATGACACCATTCAGCGCGGCGGGCAAGGCGACAATTGGTTCGGTCGTCCAAGAATCGTTGGGTTCGATTTCCAAGTGATTGGCTAAGTCATTCAATCGAAATGGAAATGGCGAGGGGGTGGTTGCCGTCGCGTCGCTGTAAAAAATGCCACCGCGGAAACCAAATGCAGCTGGCAAATTGACTTGTGTCGTCAACGGGCCAACGGGATCTCCTAAAAACTGGAGGTCAATCGCTGTGCCCGGCGGGCCGCCGGACGGATAGACTGCAGTAGGCCGCGCAAAATCACCGACGTGCAACCGGTAGCGACAATCTCCACTGCCACCATAAGCGGACTCGCGCACCAGAACATAATAGGTACCATCGCTGGGGGCCACGATCGAAACAAATGCGTCTTGTTTGAACAGCGGCGTGTCGTCACAAACGGCCAACTCGAATCGTTCGGCGTTAACGATGGCGATAAACGGATCAAACATCGCTCCCAGCCGGATCGCTTCGATTTCCACTGAGATTCGTTGGCCCGCTTTGGCAGCGATGGCATAATAATCAACATCCTCGCCCGTGACGGTTCCGTGAACCGTGCGATTCCACTCGATCGTTTGAGGAGCATCGATGGTTTGATTCGGTTCAACTTCGTCAACCGTGCCCCACTGCCCCACGTAAAACGAACGATAATCGGAAAATCCTCGCGGGGTCCGCAATTGCAAGATGTGTTCACCCAAACGACAGTCCGACGCAATCTGCACTTGGACGTCTACTTGGTTGTCGTCAACCTTGGTAATGCCCAAAATATTGATTCCGGAGTCGTACAACAGAACCTGTTGTGCTTCGCCAATTCGTTCGCCGGCAAACCGCAATGTCAGCTCGGTGCCTCGTTGTCCGCCACGCGGCAAAATTACATTGAGCCGTGGTGTCGAAGCGATTAGGCTATCGACACTCGCCAAGATCCCTAGCACCAGCACGCAAATTTTTATTTGCTGGAGACGGTTCTGCCATATTTTATTCATACGATATCTCTAAAAAAATATTCAATAGGTTGATCCAATGGGCCGTCACGCCTTATGGAACGAACGCGTGGCCGCAAATCTCAGGCCCACCTTCCGCCAATTGAACCGCGTGCCTCATCACCTTGAGCCCAGCGCAAATTCGATGACGGGTACAATTCGCGGACCAGCGGACTTGCGCAGCGCGTTCGCGATGCCGCTCGCGATACTAATCGCGTTAAAACGCGAGTGAATGTTTGAAACAGAATCATGCCAACAAATCGGTTAGCACTTTGCCGCCGTCACAGATTTCGATCGGACGATTGCCCGGCGCCATCAATTCTTTGTCCGCGACGATACCCATCGCGTGATAGACCGTGGTGGCCCAGTCTTCAACGGTCAATGGATTTTCGTCCGGTTCGCTGGCCGTCGAATCGCTGGTGCCGTAGGCCAAGCCGCGTTTCAATCCACCGCCAGCCATGGCAATGCTAAAGACTTTCGGCCAATGGTCGCGTCCGGCAGTTGCATTGATTTTGGGTGTGCGGCCGAATTCGGTTGCCAAACAAACCATGGTTGAGTCCAACAATCCGCGTTGCTCGAGATCGTTGATCAGCGTAGCCAGTGCCAGGTCAAGAGCTGGCAGCGACCGCCGCGAGTTTTCGTTGATGTTATCGTGGAAATCCCAACCACCGTAAGTCAACGTAACAAAACGAACGCCGGCCTCCACCAAACGTCGTGCCAACAGCATTCGCTGGCCCGCTTCGTTGCGACCATAAGCGTCGCGAATCGCATTGTCTTCTTTGGAAATGTCAAATGCATCGCGAGCCTTTTCGGAATTGATCAATGAATAGGCGCGGTCGTAAAACGAATCGACAGCCAACAATGAATCAGCTTTTTCTCGTTGGCGGAAATGATCGTTAACGACGTCTAACAGTCGTTGGCGTTTGGCGAACCGCCCGGCGTCCACATCGCCTGGTAATTGCAAATCGCGAACTTGATAGTCATTGCGAGCGGGATCAGAACCGATGCTAAAGCCGGCAAACGAGCTGCTGAGATATCCGGTACCGGCGTAGGGGGTCGGCAAACTGGGGATCAGGACGTAAGGAGGCAAGTTGTTTCGCGGCCCAAATTCATGGGAAACGACGCTGCCCATGCTGGGATATTGCAACGCGGGGCTCGGGCGATAACCGGTAAACATATTGTGAGTACCGCGTTCATGAGCCGCTTCGCCATGGGTCATACTGCGGCAGATCACCATTTTATTGGCGATCTTGGCGGTATGCTGCATCATTTCGTTGAAACGAACACCGGACAAGCTGGTTTCGATGCTTCCCATCGGCCCGCGATATTCAAGCGGTGCATAGGGCTTGGGGTCAAACGATTCCTGATGTGCCATTCCGCCAGGCAAAAAAATAAAAATGACGCTTTTGGCTGTCCCTTCTTTGGAAACATAATCTTTCTGGTCGGCCTGAGCCTGTTGAATCCGGAAAAAGTTACATAGCGAAAGGCCGCCGACAGCGCCTACCGTCAACAGATTGCGGCGACTCAACAAGTGGTCCGTGCATCGAAACATGACGAACGATCTCCTAGTTCATACAAAAAACGTTGACATCCAAACAACCTGAAGGCTGCTGGATTTCGACAACCTTCTATTATTCATGATCACGTGGTGGAATACAAACTCAGGAACGCTTGTCGGGTTAGATTGTTCAAAAAAACCGCAGCGATCTGCCATTGTGACAGTGTGCAAAAGGCGAATTGTGCAACTTTAACGCGCTTGTGCGGAAGTCGATGTGCTGCGCGGCCGCAAAGTAGATAAGTTGTCCTCAACGATCAGGAGCCGGTCAAGTCGATTATTTTTCCACCAGTAGCATTCCAATATATCGATCACTGCTAGTTTCACAGGCTCATTTCTTTGCCACTTTTTTGCCACACAAAGAACGAATTCTTAACGAGTATAGAGATGCTCAAGGTCCTGTTTTGAAATTATTTCATTTGCCAAACGGAAGTACCAGGGACTAAGGTCGCTATCCAAATATTGGGGAAGTGTCCCAGGTGGGTCGCGATACTCTTGATATTGTGAGACGACCTTAAGCATTTCTTCGAGTCGTTCACGTTCCATCTTATTGAACGGCTGTTGTTTCGCTGCGGCAATTGAGTTGTCGACCGCCCGCCGATCACCCTTACGGATCGATTGGTTAATGCCAATCATCCATTGGGCAGCGCAAGTGACTGGCATGGTCGTAAACAGGTTGTTTTCCATTAAGTTCGTTTTGTGCTCAGCCTTTTTCGCCAGTTCGCGGTCCGGCAGGAGCTCAGCGAGATAGTTCAGTCGCCTAGAGGCCCACATGTAAGGTTCAGTGATATCTGAATCATCGACTCTTGCGGCAAAGTAAGTGACTTGGCGACCTTTGGGGTCAACACATTTCTGATACCAATCAATCGCTCCCGCGATGTTTCCTTGACGATCAAGACAATCGCCCATAAAGAAACCGGCATAACAGACGGGACAACCCAATTGGATCGCTTTGGCGATATCTTTTTCCGCATCGGCCAATTGATTTAATTGCAATCGCGCGATGCCTCGCCACAACCAAAACCAAGGTTCATCCGGAAATTGTTCCAGGCTTTCAGAATAGTAAGCGCTGAGCGCCTCGGGTCCCTGGCCAAACGGAGGGGCGGAATGTTCCCAGCGTGTGGCAAAAACTTCGGTAATCCGATACTGTCCGCGACTTATATCAAACCCCGGCTGAGTGAATTCTAAACAAGGGCTATCAATGAGAAGCTTCAATTGAGCGCGACATAAAAACATGTCATTGACGTATAGTTCGAGATAGTCGTCATTAATCCAAGCTCGTATCTTTCGTTTGGGGTTTCTTGAGGCATATCGGATGGACAGGGGGCGGACCACCATGCGGTTGCTGAGACCCAGATAATCTGTTTTGACGAATGAACCTATATAAAGCGGATGACGTGTCACCAGTCGAACCGGACAACCGCCAATCGAGTGGCTTCGCGGAGTATCTTCGAGACTTCCCAACGCTTCTAATTCAAACTCAACTTCAAACTCAACGATCCGTGGACCTTTAATTTTAGGAAAAGCCATCAAACTAAAAACCGGATTTCCGGCGTGGGTATCGATTATCACCGAGTTCGGCGATTCGTATTTGATTTGGGAGAAATCGTGACTGGCCCACAATGAGAAGTTCTCATCAAAGGGGATTTGAGTACGCTCACCTGCAAAGAAAGACTTCTCCACCTCGAGCATTTTCGAAATCGTGCTGAGGAAGGCCCGTTCATCGTGGGACAATTCCTGTGTGCTCAATTGTGCGACCTGATTCAACACAGCGTCGATTTGATCAGATTTCGAAACGTCGTAGCGACCGATCGCATTTATAATTGATTGAAATTCATCGTGGAATCGACCAAAACGAGCGCGGATTGTTGCCACGGCGGCAGGCGGATAACGGTAATTGCCAATATTTCGCCAAGCGTCACCTAAAATTTCGATGTCGATTTTATTGACCCAGTCAACAATTTCCTGAGCTGGCATATTGCCATCGGCATAATGAAGTGAGGCGCTACGAAAAAACTCTGACGGCAATACTCGAGTGTCGTCAACCTTTGGAGTTGGATCATCTGCAAGTCGTGTCAAACATTGAAAGAGTCGATTGTTTATTTCCAAGCGCCGCGTCGGCGACTCGGAATCTTCAGAGAACAACTCGGGACTTTCTCGCCGCAAATCGCGAATGAAATGGGCATAGTAATAGGGTACGAAAGTGTCAAATCGTTGAGATTACAAGCATTCATTTGCCAGAGCCAAAATCGCATTAAAATCTCCTCCCCATTTTGGATGCAGAGCATTGGCCAGTGATGAATAAGCCGGGCCAAAATCAAACTGAATTTTCTGGCAGCGATTAAACCAATCACGCGGGCTGTCTTTGTCCTGACCGGTCATGGAGACGCTAATCATCTCATATGCCGATTCCGGGAAATGAGGATTGATTGCTAACGCCTTGCGAAAATGTTCACCACTGTGCGCACCAAATTCTTGAAAAACCTTCCAACCATTTTCCGTTACCGAATAAGCATAACCATGGCCACGAGAGGCCCAAGCGCGGGCAGAATACAATTGGCCGATGATCATTTCCTGCAGCCAAGGCGGCAGTTGACATTCGTTTGTTACAAATTCCTGAAGCTCGGCCAAGCTTTCATCGTTTTCGTCGGGGAAGTCTTTAACTACTTTCGTAAAAATGTGATAAACGATGCGATGTTCGTCGCCCGTCTCGCCAAGATCTTTTTGCAGCCAATGTTGAACTGCTTGCTTGTAATCGGAAATCATTGGATTTCGCGAAGCATCGCCCGCCTGGATTCCGATATCCGGCGAACTTAGAAATGACTCACTAAATATTCGATGGGACATCACGACAAAATAGCTAGGATAGCTGTATTTGCGAAACAGACGAATGGCGCGTTGCGCGGCCAATGCCGCTTCGCCCATTTTGGTTTGACTGTGCAATGATCTGGCGATGTAATACTCGACAATCGGATCAGGATCGTCAGCCAATTGTTCCTGAACCGCTTTTCCTTTGGCGTGCAATTCTTGCCAACGGGTCTGAGTTCCAAAGCTGTAAATGCTATCGATGGCTTCTTGGATAAAGGACTGAAGTTGTGGATGCAGGTCCTGTCGGTGCGCGTGGGCTTGGAAAACCTGTACGAGTACCCGCAGTTCCAAGGCCTTTCTCAATTCCACCAGTTCCAAAGCGCTAAGTGAGCGATTGGAGTATTTAATTTCCTGGGATTCGGACAAATTATTAGATGCTTGTGACCAAGTTGGGGTCTTGGCGATTTCGCGAGTGGGTGCGGGGGCGTTCGACTGGCCATCACCTGAGTTTGTTGGCGCGGTTGGTTGACTGCAGCCGGATAGCCACATTGCGCCTAAACTGATCGCAATTAAAAAATGGGCGTACCAAAATATACGGAATCGTTGTGAATGGATGATATTCATCGTGGATCACTAATGAAGGGTTCTGGGGCCGTGCGACAAAGGCTTGGCATCAGTATAATTATAACGCCCACAAAGAGATTATTTAACGGCGCGGTAGGATAATAATCGTTTGCAGTCAGGCAATGCCTTTCCTCCCCTCGGAGGCGCTCTCCGCTCGGTGGTGCTCGATTGACCTCAATCGATTCGTTGAGCAACGTTGCAATGGTGCCGTTGCGGATCGTAGATCGATGGATCTCAATCGATACGTCGACCGAAATCGTCGAGACGCCGTCGCCGCCGCAAAATTTGCGGTAGAAGTCCGCTCGAAGTATATTGTATCGATCACCGCAAATTACGCTCTGGCTTGCCGTTATACAACACTGCGTAAACCACTGCGTAACCGACCTTGCTAACGGGAGCTACGTCGTCGTATAGCCCGCTTGTCCTCCGTCGCCATCGAGAGGGGTATTAGCTGAGTTACTCCATCGGATAGAATAAACAGAGCAAGCAATCAAGGTCGTGAGACCACGTTTCGCAGAATTTCAGGGAGACAGACAACATGAATTTTTGGCGGCAGCGAGTTTGGGTGTTCGTTGGTGTGATCGTAGGAGTTTGCGCTGCCGACGGGGCCTGGGCCCAATCTAATGCAAATCCTTCCATCGCCGAGCGTTTTGATAAGCACGAAGTCGCCATCGAAATGCGCGACGGAGTCAAATTGTTTACCGCAATTTACACTCCCCGCGACAAGTCGCGGACTTATCCGATCATGATGAACCGCACGTGTTATAGCGTACGGCCCTATGGCGAAGACAACTATTCGAACCGACTGGGACCTTCCAAATTTGTAGTGGATGAAGGATATATCTTTGTCCATCAAGATGTACGCGGTCGCTGGATGTCCGAAGGAACGTTTGACAATATGCGACCCCACGTCGACGGCGATTTGCCGGCCGACGAAAGTTCAGACACTTACGATACGATCGAATGGCTATTGAAAAATGTCGAGGGCCACAATGGCAAAGTGGGCATGTGGGGGATTTCTTATCCGGGCTTTTACTCGGCTGCTGCCCTGCCCGATCACCATCCAGCTTTGGCGGCCGTATCGCCTCAAGCGCCGATCTCGGATTTCTTCTTCGACGATTTTCGCCACCAAGGTACTTTTTTGCTTAGCTATTTTGTCGCGACGGCGACCTTTGGCTATCAACACTCTGGCCCCACCAAAGAAACTTGGTATCCCAACCCGCGACCTAACTCGCAAGATGCTTGGACGTTTTATACCGACCTGATCCCCTTGAGCAATGCGGATAAATATTACGGCCCCGACAATTTCTTTTGGCAACAACAGATCGAGCATCCAAACTACGACGAATTTTGGCAAGCGCGCAGTATCTTGCCGCACCTCAAAAACATTCGGGCGGCAGTATTGACCGTTGGTGGTTTCTTCGATGCTGAAGATCTCTACGGGCCGCTCAACATCTATCGCAAGATCGAGGCGAACAGTCCGCAAACCCAATTTAATGGTCTGGTCATGGGGCCTTGGGGACACGGAGATTGGGCTCGCGGTGCGCCTGTAACCGTAACGGGCAATGTCCCCTTTGGCGAGGGAATCGCCCCTTTTTATCAAGAACATATCGAAGCACCATTTTTTAAGTTTTACCTCAAAGGTGAAGGCCAAGCCCCCAAATTTGAAGCGCTGATGTTCGATACGGGCACTCGCTCATGGGAGATTTTTGATCAGTGGCCCCCTCAACATGCGCCCAATAAAGCCGTCTATTTACAGCCTCAACGCTATGATGCCAAGGCCGCTAACCTTAGTCTCAAAGAACCGCCCTTGGGCCCACAACCGTTTGTCGAATACGTCAGCGATCCCGGTAACCCAGTACCCTACCGCAAACGCGAAGACATTCAAATCATGTTTACGCCCCGCCATTACATGACCGATGACCAACGGTTTGCGATCGAGCACCCGGGTGTGATTACGTTTGCAACCGATGTGCTCACCGAACCACTGACGATGGCTGGCGATCTCGTTGCCAAACTGTTTGTCAGTACCGATCAATCGGATGCTGACTGGGTGGTTAAGTTGATCGATGTTTATCCTGAAGATCATCCGCAACTGCCTGGAACACCGGAAGGAATCAAACTGGCCGGTTACCAACAAATGGTACGTAGCGAAGTCATGCGTGCGCGATTTCGCAATGGCCATGTGGCACCGGTACCCATGACTCCTAATGAAGTAACCGCAGTTGACGTGCCATTACAAGACGTTCTGCATACATTCAAACCTGGTCATCGAGTGATGGTTCAAATTCAAAGCACTTGGTTTCCATTGATCGACGTCAACCCGCAAAAATACGTCGACAATATCTTCAAAGCCAAGAAAGACGATTTTGTTCCGGCTCAACATCGGGTCTATGCCAGCCCGGAATACCCCAGCCGAATCGAATTCAAAAAACTAGATCGGCAATAAACGATTCGTGCTCCAGGACACAAACGGTCGCTATGGTGACCGGTTAGTTCCCGACACCAATCTCAATCCGCAAACAATCAACGGCAAGCGAATATCGCTTGCCGTTGACGCTGGGTTTTCGATTCGCACTCGATCATGCCGCTCGGCATTGAGCGGCATGTCGTTCGACCATCGGTTTCGAACTAGTAGCAGAATTGCAATCCGGCATAAGCACCGTGTAACAGCAGGCTGCCATTGGAATTGATCCGATTGATTTCTTGGGCATCGGTGAAGTTGTAAGGGATTTGGTCTGGGCCCAAAGCTACTCCCGAAACCCCGATGGCGCGGTAACCAAAAGCGGCTCGAGCACAATTCGAGAATTGGTAAACCCCGCCCAAATCTAACTCGGCCAACATCGCAATGTCGTTTTTGGTCGACATGAAATTGAAGTCCTGGCCGTTGTAAGGACCCGCCCAAATCTGAGCAAAATCACCAGTGTTGTCACACATGCATTGGTCTTGGGCAATGCGGTTGTTGAACAAACCGACTTTAAAGGCCTGAGTCAAACTCAAGCGACGAGTCAAGCAACGTTCGGTTCGACCACCCAATTGCATACCTAACAATGTATTTCGTACGTCGACGTCATACGAAAACGAGGTCGGATAAGTTGGCCAAGTGGTATAGGTCGCATAAGAAAAGACTTCGTTGAATTGGAACCAGCGGAATCCACCGAGCAATTCATAGTTGACATTGCGACCAAACAAGCTGGTGTAACAACCACCATTTCGCAACATATTGAATTCTAAGTTATAAAATTCATTGTCGCGTTCCACCTCATGTCGTTCACCGCGGTTGTAGACTTCTTCCACAGTCCGTCCGCTGTTGGGGTGAATCAATTGTCGGGTGCCTGTCAAGTTCGTGTACAAGGTTCCGAATAATGGAGTCACGGTCGATCCGGGAAATAAACCCCAGAATCGCGCTTCCCAACCTGAGCCATTGCAAGTGCGTCGGCTGATAAACGTTTCCACGCCGCCGAAATAATTGTTGTCGGCATCGGTTGAGAACAAGTATTGGCCTGCGCCGTTGAAACTGACACCCAGGTCATCTTCGTAGTCGCGAGCAAAGAACAACGCGTTGGCGCCAACTACCCAGTTCGCAGATGAATTGCCATTATTGCGGAACAGTCGGCCAGTATTGCCTACGCCACAACCGCCATCATTACAACCGCCATCGTTACATCCAACATCTCCGTAACCGCTATAACCATAGTTGCCTTGGTTCGAAAACGCATGGCGACCGGATGATCCATAATTGCCACCGTACTGGTTGTTGTAGTTCGAACCGCAACCCGTATCGCAGCCTGACCCCGAGTAACCGGCATTCCCATGGACTGGACCACCATAATAGGTCCCGCCGTTTACGGGATATTGGTCACAAGGAGAGCCCGACATCGGTGCACCCTGAGTGGGTGGCAAGGAATGAAACTGGGCCGACGGTTCAATGTTTTGCACCTGTCCGCCCGGTGGATAATTGGGGGCGTCTTGGCGAGTACCGGGTTGATAGTTCCCGAACGCTACGGGTTGAGCCGGCGGCGTGCGCATCTGCGGTGGATAGCGGTAGGAGTTGGTATTGGGTTGGCCAAAGTTGTTGGCTGGAACATTTGGGCCAAAGTTTGGCGAATTGGGCTGGGAATAGTTGTTGGCATAAGCGTTGTTGTTGCCGTAGGCGTTGTTGTTATTGTTGCCGTAGGCGTTGTTATTGTTGTTGCCGTAGGCGTTGTTATTGCCATAGGCCGGGGGCAACGGTTGCTGAGGACCAAAATTCGAGGTGGACGAATTTTGGGAATAGCCGTTGGTTGGACTACCTGCATTTGTTGGCGATTGTGGCTGAGATACGACAGACTGATAAGACCCAATGGTGCTCGGTTGGCTCCAGTGGTCTTGTGCTGACAACAGCGCGGGACAAGCACAAACAACCGTTGCTGCTAAACCGCGAAACCAAGTGAGTTTCATGACATCGACTCCTTCCCAAGTGAATTGCCCATCCTGGACGATTCAGCGAAACTGTCGCTTGGCCTACAACCGCGCTGATTGGCTTACCAAGCAGAATGTGTATTGGAAACAAATTTGCTGAATTCCTAACAACTGCTGCAATAGCTTTCGTCAGAGACTTAGGACAAATGCGATTAAACTTAATAACAGGAACTCGGAATTGAGAAATCCTGCACTTGCAATCGCTATCGTGGTTAGATCACAACGAATCGTCAAAAACCGGAAATTCGTTGCCGGCGATACTTTCGGTACAAGTTAACGCAAGCAGAACAGAAAACCTCTACAGAAGCTTCGGATATCGTCGTCACCGCGGTCGTGGCTGCCGCGGTCGTGGCTGCCGCTATTCTAGCGGCAGAGACCAGTCGTGGCTGCCGCTATTCTAGCG
>JBGSMY010000038.1:0-9786 GCA_041739975.1 Pirellulaceae bacterium | reverse complement strand
GGTCAGCTTGTCCTCAAGCTGACAATCGACGACTAATTTCTGGCAACAAAAACATAGAGTGCTTTCTATTCCGCCGCTGAGGACAGCGGACGGCTACTGTAGGTCAGCTTGTCCTCAAGCTGACAATCGACGACCAATTACTGGCAACAAAAACATAGAGTGCTTTCTATTCCGCCGCTGAGGACAGCGGACGGCTACGGTAGGTCAGCTTGTCCTCAAGCTGACAATCGACGACTAATTACTGGCAACAAAAATAAAGAGAGATTTCTATTCCGCCGCTGAGGACAGCGGACGGCTACTGTACAGCGGACGGCTACTGTAACAGCGGACGGCTACTGCACGACTTCCAAGCTGGATGGGGGCGAAAGTTTGAGGGCTAGAAAACTGACTACCTAACTTAAGATCTACCTTCTGAAGATCTACCTTCTTAAGATCTACCTACTTAAGATATACCTTCTGAAGATATACCTTCTGAAGATATACAATTCACTCTTGAATTATCTTTTGAATGGTCTCGACGATTTTTTGTTCGACCATTCCACGGAAGGGCCAAGCGGCGAGGGGCAGATTGCCGCGGACATGGACCGCTTGTGCAACGTGCTCCATCCGGCCAGAGATAGAAAAGCCAAACGCCTTGAACGAAAAATCAAGGTTGCCGTGCTCGTCCCAAATCTCGACGACTTGCGTGACTTGCTGAGCGTTTTCCGCGCGGACTTGCTCGGCAAAACCGCGAAGCTTTTGAGCCACGGCGTGCGGTGGATGATCATGCGGAACGGTAACTTTAAAGCTGGGCACGCTTTACCTTTCGTCAGAATTCGACGTTATTTTCAGTCGTCGATACTCTAACACAAAGCGTCCGACTAATCACTGCCTACTTACGCGATTACTACCGACACGATTACTACCGACACGATTACTACCCACGCGATTACTACCGACGCGATTACTACCCACGCGATTACTACCTACGCGATTACTACCCACGCGGCGGCACAAAGGTGCCTGCAGTTCCGCTAGCCTTTAGAATATTGCCGCAATCTTTGTGGCCGACGCACAAAGAAATAGATCGCCGCACCCACAAAATTGGCTAACAAAATGACGATCAGCCAGATCAGTTTGTCGTTGCCGTGACTGGGCTCATTGGTAGCACAGTCGATAATCATCCAAATCCAAAAAGCGAACCCCAGCAGACTAAGTACGCCGCCAATTCCCATCATCATTAGGACAAAGACTTCACCGATGCCAAACATTTTTTTTGCTCCCCGGGGATTCGATCATCAAGTCCAAACGCCAAAAAACGTTTGGCGCAGGAAATTGCACCAATAAAAACGGTATTCGCGGGACAAGGAAAATTCTTGGAAAAAGTCCGTCGAAAAGGCAATTGCTCGATTTCTCTGCCCGCTGTTTCAACTAGTTAACCCTGTTGTTTAAAACAATGCGCGGAGGCAAATTTGAGACCACGTTTCGAACGAGGCGATATCGGCCAAGACATCTTCGAGTCGTTCAAAGCCGGCGTTAGCGATATCGAGTTCGCGCGGTTGGATCTGGGGTTCATTCACATCCAACAAATGAACCACCCCTAAGTGCACTTGGCCGACGGGGTTTTCATCGTCGTTTATTAAACCAACACAGCGTTCCGAATAGTCGGTGGCAATAATAAGTTCTTCTTCCAATTCCCGCTTCATTCCACTCAAGTAAATTGAGGTATCCGAGGGGGTACTCAGACTAGACAGGTTTGAGTCCGAGTTTTCACTTTGCGAACTGTCGAGTGTGGAAATATGTCCACCTACGCCAATACTGCGGCGGGCATGCAGCCTCGATTCGCCTTGCCCGGAACCACGTGTGTATTGAAACAACCAAGTTTGACCGTCTTCATCGATGTGTCGCAAGATGCAGTAAGGAATCAGTTGCTTAAATTCCGGATTGGCTTCCATTTCGCTGCGCGGCAAAAATTGGGAGTGCATCCCGTTGAGAAGTTGTTCCAAATAACTGTCCACGCTACGGCAGAACCCTTGGAAATAACCAAGCGAGCGGAAAAGTTCAGTTGGAACGACCAGTACATGTTCCGTTTGAGTCATCGTCATAGCATTACCCTCGACTTGTTAGATCCGATCCCTCAATCGACCCGGACCGGAAAATCAATTTCGGTTCAGGTTGTTTGACCGCCTGGATTTTAACAAAGCGATTTCTGATTTGTCAGTAGTTTTGTCGCGGATGAAATTTTGGAAATTGAATTTCACTGGAAAAACAAACGACAACATCCGCACAATCGCCAAATACTACCGAGAAAGCTCTAAAAATGTGCGCGACGGATGAGCTCAAATCCCCAACCGGCACACATCGCCACGGTTACAAACATCTTTTCCCCAGAGCAAAACCTGTTCACACTGATGCATTAAAAAAAATTGGCCGGGCGGGTCCATTGCCCCAAAGTTGCGATTGTTCGATGGCGTGTCGCACCCAAGTTTTTGCTTGAGCGATTGCATTCAGTAAATCTCTATCGTGAGCCAATAGTGCGGTGATGGCAGCACTGAACGCGCAGCCCGTTCCATGCACTGCAATCGAAGTCAAAGCCGAATCGGCCAACACCGTCGCATGATCGTCGCTCCAAACCAGATCGGCACCGGGTTCGAATTGTTTGATTACCACCGCCACAGGAAAATCGGCGGCGATGATCCGCGCGGCCCGCTCGGCTGATTCTAGCGAATTGATGGCGATCCCGCTCAGTTGATGCGCCTCGAAACGGTTGGGTGTAATCACGGTAGCCAATGGCAACAAGTGTTTGCGCAGCGCAGTCGGCATATCGTGTGGGGCCAATGGATCGCCGTGTTTACTAACAAGCACTGGGTCGACCACCAGACGCGGTCGGCGTTGTGGGTAAAGCTGCCGCCATTGCAATTCAATTTTGGCCGCCAGATCCGCCGATCCGAGCGCGCCGGTTTTGGCTGCAGCGATTGACAAGTCTTGGCAAACGGCGGCCAGTTGACGTGCGACCAAGTTGGGTGCCAACAATTCGAGCGATTGAACGCCTTGCGTATTTTGAGCGGTAATCAGCGTGATCGCAGTTGTTCCAAAGCAAGAAAATTGGTGGAACGTTTTCAAGTCGGCTTGGATTCCAGCCCCGCCGGAACAGTCGGATCCGCCAATCGACAGGGCGACCGGTTGTTTAGATTGCCGGTCACCATTGTTTTGAGGTGCAGTTGCGGGAGACATGTCCATCGGGCGACTTACAATTTTAGAATTAAATAAAACGAAAACACAAATCGCACGTTTTTCCGTGAAAAATCCGCAACTTGGTTACCTTTTCGTTTTTCGCCAGACTTAAATTTTTCCAGCCCTTAATCGTTACCGTGATTGGGTGGTTCTGCGCGAAAAACGGCCACGATATCTTCGGCTGGGACCACAAACAGTTGATTATCCGACTCGAAATCGACTGGAATTGCGTTTTTAGGGTGAAATAGGACTTTATCGTATTGTCGCAGCGGCAAATCTTCGTCATGGGCGATCGCCGCGGAAATTGTGACAATTCGTCCGGTTATTGTGGGAATTTCTGCGGCATCGGGCAACGCGATACCGCCCTTGGTTTCACGCTTTGGTTCGTCTTTCCGGACCAGAACGCGAAGCCCAATGGGTTCGACATACTCGAGCTTTTTGGGGCCGGGTTTACCTTTGGCTGACATGAACTGCTTGCTTTCGATGAAAAATATCGCTTCACCGCCAGAACCCGCGAAATTGGGGTACTGAAAACTGGAGAAAACCGTATCTTAACTAAGATTCCGCTGGGGTGAAGGGCAACCCGTAATGGATCGCGGCGGGCTAATGTCAGTTCAAAAGCGCTTCAATTGGCTGAAAAAACGGCAGGTAACGGAAAGTTGGGCTTGAAATCTAGCCCGCTTTTGCGAAAATGCGGAGCTTCGCTGGATTCGCCGAGTCGTTTATTCCGATGGGTTTCAGTCAGTCTGGTGATTGGTGCTAATGATTGGTGCCGGTGAATGGTGCTAGTGAACGAAAGTCGTTGTTAGAATTCGCGGAAGAAAAACCGGACGAAAAATCGATACTGCAATCATCGACTGTAATCATCGGTAACAAAAAAATAATCGGTAACAAAAGAGCTTGATTAATAAACAAGCATTGAAATCAACAGAGGTCATACGAACGTGTCAGACATTTTGGAAGTAGAACGTCGAACTGAAACCGGAACTCGCCGCATGAATCGTTTGCGAGCTAGCGGCAAAGTACCTGCCGTGTTGTACGGCCATCGCCAAGACAACTTGGATCTGATGCTCGATCTCAAACAACTGCGATCCGTCATGCAACACAGTGGTCACATTGTACAATTGAAAGGCAGCGTCAACGAACAAGCGTTGATTAAGCATGTGCAATGGGATGAAGTTGAGAACAGTGTTGTGCATGTCGATTTGTATCGAGTTGACGCTTCGGAATTGATTGAGATCGAATTGACGGTCGAATTGCGCGGACCGGCAAAGGGTGCATCACAAGGCGGTTTGGTGAATCAAATCGTTCACGACTTGTCTATCTTGTGCCCAGCGGATCGAATCCCCGAAAAATTGGAAATCAAGATTTACGATTTGGAGTTGGGTCAAACGGTTCGCGCCAAAGAAATCGCATTGCCTGAAGGGGCAAAGTTGGTCGGATCGCCCGAGATGGTTATCGTGTCATGCACCCGCATTGTTGTGGAAGCTGACGCGGCAGCCGCCGCCGTGGCAGAACCCGAAGTGATCGGCAAGAAAAAACCGGAAGACGAGAAGAAGTAAGCTCGTTGACCTTGTTCAAGAAGTCGCCCGATCCATGAAACTGTTGGTGGGTTTAGGCAATCCCGGTAAAGAGTACGTGGGCACACGTCACAATGTCGGGTTTGAAGTAATCGCCAAGTTGTTGGGTCAATGGAATTTAGGCAACGTCAAATCCAAATCGCAGTTTCAGAGCAACTGCACGGAGTTGATTGTTGACGGCGACAAGTGGATCCTGATGAGCCCACTGACCTATATGAACCGCAGCGGTACAAGTGTGCAGCAAGCGGTAAAGTTTTTTCAAATCCCATTGAGTGACATCTTGGTGATTTGTGACGACTTGAGTTTGCCTTTGGGAAAGGTTCGCATTCGCGAACAGGGCTCAGCCGGCGGACAAAAAGGGCTAAAGAATATTTGCGACTGTTTGGGAACGCAGGCGGTTCCGCGATTGCGATTGGGCATTGATCCCGCACCACCCGATTGGGATGCTGCGGATTATGTCTTGTCGCAGTTTACTCGCGAGGAACGGCCGATCGTGGTGATGGGAATCGAACGAGCGGCAACTGCTGCGGCTTGTTGGGCTCGGCAAGGAATCACGGCGGCTATGAATCAATTCAACAGTGCCGAATCGACAAAACAGTAAATTAGATCAGTAATTTAGAATAGTAAATTAGAATAGTACAAAACGAAAACTACGAAAATCAAACGAATTGCCTGAACCATTGGGGAGAATTAAGTTGGCTGAGACTGTTTACGAATGCATGTTCATTTTGAACCCAAACGCTTATGCAAAATCGCCAGCTGGCGCAGCAGGCATGATCGATCAATTAATCGCTGGGGCGGGCGGTAAGATTTTGGCCAGCCGATTGTGGAATGAGCAAAAATTGGCGTTCCCGATCAATGGTCATCGCAAAGGTGTGTACTGGATTACCTATTTCCGTATGGAAAGTACGGCGATGGCGAAATTAAATCGGGCCTGCCAATTGCAAGATATGATCGTTCGCCATTTGGCCATCCGCATTGATCCGCGTCTTGTCGACACGTTGATCGCGATCGCCAAAGGTGAACGGGCTCAACCAGAAATCGAAGTGGTCATAGCGGATGACGAAGAAGTAGCGACCGAAGAAGTGGTTGCGGCTGACGGCGAATAATCACTCGCAAGCCGGGTTCGGGCGGTGTTATTGAGAATTCGGTGACGCCGGAAATTCGGTGACGCCAGTTTTTTTTGGGCGGCATTGTCAGCTAATCGGTTTTTTCAAAATTTGTTTACTTTGCCGAAAACCGTCGCCGTCTGGTTCGCGTATTGATAAGGTAGTCTTTTGCCTGCCATTATCTATCCGCAACACACCGCTTCTGAACAGGAGAAATCACCATGGCCAGTTTTAATCGCGTTATTTTGATGGGGAACTTGACTCGAGATATCGAACTCAAGTACACCCAAACACAGCTGGCCGTTACGGAAATCGGGCTCGCCGTCAACGAAAAGGTCAAACGGAATAACGAATGGGTCGACGAAACGACATTTGTCGATGTAACCCTGTGGGGACGATTGGCGGAAATCGCCAGCGAGTACCTATCAAAAGGTTCACCGATTTTAATCGAAGGTCGTTTGAAACTGGACTCCTGGGAAACTGATGGTCAAAAACGTTCAAAATTGCGGGTCGTCGCCGAACAAATGAGAATGCTCGGCAGCCGATCTGGTGGCGGGTCTGGAGGAAGTGGTCAGGGCGGGTACTCAGGTGCTCAAAACTCCGCAGCTCAAAACGCGGGCGGTCAAAACTCGGGTGCTGCTAGTGCAACGGGGAGCGGTTCGGTACCAGCTCCTCACACCAGCAATCGCAACACGCCCTATGATTCGGCCGCAGCAAGCCATCAAATTCAAGAAGATCATCGCAATAGCGGCGGGACCGTTGAGGAAGACGTGCCATTTTAAGTGGCCGGCCCCCTCACGGTGCTCAATAAGGTGCTCAATCCTGTTTTTAACAGCGACTTGATTAAAGATTTATTCGATCGCTAAAAAATACAGACCAAACAATACAAATAGTTATCGCAATAAGAAATTAACGCAATAAGAAATTATTGCAGTAAAAATTGAAACGTAGTAAAGAATTGGGAGTGTCCGCGAACATGACGAAAACCAGCAGCCGAAAACCAAAATATAAACGATTGCCTGTCGGCAAAAACGGCGGCGTACAATTGTTGCTGATTCAAAACGTGGACCACGTAGGCGCTCAAGGCGAAGTGGTTGAAGTGAAACGCGGTTATGCGTTCAATTACCTGTTGCCACAAGGTTTGGCGACCTTGGCCACCGACCACCACAAACGGATGGTCGACAAACACCGCGCCAAACTGAAAGAAATCGAACAAACACGCGTCAAAGGCCTGCGGGATTTGGCAACTTCAATTTCCAAACAAAGCATTACCATCGAAGCGAACGTCAACGAAGAAGGCCATCTTTACGGCAGCGTGTCGGCTCCCGATATTGTGGCAGCTCTTAAACAATACGATATTCACCTCACCAACGACCAAATTCGGCTGGAAGGTGTGTTGAAAGAATTGGGATTGTATACGGTTCGTGTGCACTTGCACGCAGATATCGAAAGCGAACTGAAAGTATGGGTCGTACCGACTGCGGCCGAGGAATCCCCTAAGAAATAAGTTGCCAACAACGATCGCTGGCAATTAAACTGATAATCGAATGACATAAAATCCCCGGGGCCCAAACTCCGGGGATTTTTCGTTTAATCGTCGTGCCGGCCGCGACCGTCCGTAAATTGCCGCCCTGGCGACTGTTTGCGGCCCAACTTGGTTTTGCCCAACTTGGCTTTGCCCAACTTGTCTCTAGCTTATCGCCGTTTGGTAAACTTGCAAAATTCTCGGCAATCGTGCGAAATTTCCGCTGCCAGTTGCCGCCCGTTTCCTGGGCTGTATGATTGAAAACACAGCAATTCATACCAAGGAGCCCCAGTCATGGATTATGGCAATACCAACAGCAGCAATAACAAAAAGAAAAAACGTCCTCCTCGCAACAAACCCAATGCCAGTAGCGTTTTGGAACGCGAGCAGCCATTTAATCTAGAGGCAGAAGTCGGGGTGTTGGGCAGTATCATTTTGATGCCTGAGGTTTGTGACGACATTATCTCGATTCTGAACTGGGAAGATTTCTATGACGAAGCGCATGGACGTTTGTATCGGCACCTTACGGAAATGCACAGTGAAGGCAAAAAGATAGATATTGCCTTGTTGCGCGAACGACTGATTGCCGCCGGGGACTATGAAGTGATCGGCGGGGCCTCTCAATTAGCCCGAATATTCACCAGCGTGCCAACTCCCGCCCACGCTCGTTATTACGCTGAAATCGTTCAGCAAAAAGCCACCATGCGGGCCTTGATCTCAACGTGTTCGGATCTCATGGTCGCCGCCTATCAGCCCGATGAAAACCCCGCTGCGTTACTCAATCAGGCCGAACAACGCGTGTTTGCGATTCGTGAAAGCCGACAGCCGAGCAAACTTATTGCTTTGGAAAAGGCCTTGGAAGAAGCCATGAATCGCGTTGACAAACGTGTTCAAGGCGAATCATTATCGGGATCGGTCGATTCTGGGTTCAAAGATCTCGATCGATTGACCGGCGGCATGCATGCCTCCGAATTAGTAATCATCGCGGCTCGGCCCAGTATGGGCAAAACCGCCTTTGCCTTGAACATCGCCGAAAATGTGGTGATCCAATCTCATCGCCCCGTATTATTCATTAGTCTAGAAATGGCTGCCATTGAGTTGACCGAGCGTATGTTGTGCTCGATCGCCCGCGTCAACGGTCATCGGCTGAGAAATGGTTCGATCAATGCCGAGGATCGCAAACGGCTATTAAAAACGGCGGGAGCTATTTCCAAAGCCAAATTGTTTATTGACGACTCGCATTCGCAAACCGTATCGCAAATTGCTGCAGCCGCGCGCCGAATTAAACGTCGCGAGAATGATTTGGCCCTGATTGTGATCGACTACTTGCAGTTGATCGAACCGGATTCCTCGACCGATCCACGTCAGGAACAAGTTGCAAAAATTGCCCGTCGCCTCAAGGGTCTGTCGAAAGAACTAGCTGTGCCGGTGATTTGTCTAGCACAGCTCAATCGCCAGGCCGAAGACACACGCGATCATCGACCAAAATTAAGCCATTTGCGTGAATCGGGCGCTATCGAACAGGATGCCGACGTGGTGATGTTTGTGCATCGCAAAGATTATTACAAAACCGGCGATGAAGCAGCGGATGCGGAATCCCAAGGCAAGGCGTTGATCATTATTGCCAAACAACGAAATGGCCCCACCGATGATATTGAACTCGCGTGGCTGCGCGACTTTACTCGTTTCGAAGATCTGGCACCAGAACGCTATAACGAATTCGATGCGAATTATGAGACTGCCGAATTTGAAGTTTAGGTAAATTTAATGTCGGTTCGCGACAAATTGGACATCGTGGTTATCGATCAAGAGGAGGCTTGCCCCTACTTGCCCGCACGTATTGCCCGAATGCCCCTGCGAATGCCTTTGGTGCCAATTTCACCTCAGCGAATGGACCAATTGATGGACGATGGCCATCGCCGCTCGGGTGAGTTTATTTACACCACACGCTGTCCGGACTGTCGCGCTTGTGAAGCTATCCGGATTGATTGCCCCGCCTTTAAGTTCTCGCGGAATCACCGCCGCATAATCAATCGCGGCAATCGACTCTTGCGACAAGTAATGGGGCCGATTGTGGTTACGCCTGATCGCGTTGATTTGTTTAATCGCCACCGTCGATTGCGGGGTTTAGCGCGATCGGATCACGATATTGACGGTGATGAGTACCAATGGGGTTTTCAAAAAAGTTGCTTTAATTCTTTTGAGATCGCGTATTACTTGAACGATCCGCAGCCGACGGAGCTGCAATGTGCGCATCCGAGACAGGAAGATTTGGGACAGGAAGATTTGGGACAGGAAGATTTGGGACAGGAAGATTTGGGACAGGAAGATTTGGGACAGGAAGATTTGGGACAGGAAG
>JBGSMY010000008.1:0-7786 GCA_041739975.1 Pirellulaceae bacterium | reverse complement strand
TTTTTGGTTGGATTTCGTAGTTCCATTCACCATGGAACTTATTTCGGACGATCTGCACTTCGGCAAGTTGATCATCAGTGATTTTCAGTTTATCGGGGTAGTCTTTTTCGTCAAGATAGGCGTGAACTTCGAGGCCGGTTTCGGTGCGTGTGCGGGCGATCAGGTTGATGACGATCTCTAGCGTCTCCAGTGGAACGCCCTGCCAGTTGCGAGTGATGTGACAAAACAGGCGATGTTCGATCTTGTTCCATTTGCTCGTACCTGGCGGAAAGTGACATACTTCCACAATCAGTCCCGTCGCATCAGCCAACCGCTGCAGTTCCAGTCGCCAGAGTCGAGTGCGTGGACTATTACTGCCTCCGCAGTCTGCAGTAATCAGCAGGCGAGTGGCATTTGGAAATCGTCTGCGGCCAAGCTTTTTCCACCAGCGTTCGATGGCAGCAACTGCGAACTGGGCTGTGTCATGGCTTATGCCGACGCTGACAAATCCTTCATTGTTCTGTAGGTCATAAACTCCATAGGGAACTGCCTTGCCCAGTTCCTTCTTTGGAAAGTCATGAGTCTCAACGCGAACTGGGTTTTTCGCGCGACGCAGGACGCGGCCGGGATTCTTCAGATTTCCTAGAACTTCCTTCTTCTTTGTGTCGACTGAAATGGATGGCTCAGACTTTTTCGCTTGCTGTCGGACACGTTTAGCAATGAACTCAAATTGTGCATTGCGATCGGGATGCTGTTTGCCTTCTATCGTTTTCCGATTGGCTTGCAGGCTGTACCCACATTTCTTCAGCAATTCGCCAACTTTTGTGCTGCCCACGGAGAAGTTTTGCCGCCGAAGCTCTCTGGTGATCGCTCGAGTGCTCTTGATGGTCCACTTGAGCTGCGACTCGGGATCGCCCCGCGTTCCCGAATCAACCAGCTTTTCCAAGGCCATGATCAGGCTTGGCTGCTCTGACTCCCGGGACTTTCTGCCGGCCCCCGGTCGCCGCTGCCGATCGGGCTGCGATGGTTTAGACAACTCGGCGATCCCCTTCCGGATCGTGACGCGAGAGAGGCCGGTGGCATTCGAAACAGCCGAAATTCCTCCCCGTCCAATCGCGATCGCTTCGGCTGCCGCCCAACGACGAGTACCTCGCTCATTCAGCTCTCCAAGAACCGCAATGAACTTGTTATTTATCGTCCTGATTAATTCTGCGTCCGGCATACAAACAGATATCCCATACCTGGCTGGTCAACGCAAGATCAATTTGGATACTTTATTGTCGTGCAGCGCCTTAACCACTAAATTCCCTCACGAGCCACAAAAAAATTATACGAATCTGGAAAAACAGAGTTTAAATAACGTCTAGAATCATTGTGCGCAGGTTGTGGCTAGATATTTCTCAATTGGCCTGAGTTTGAATGAACTGCAGGATATCAGCGTTTCTCAGCTTGAGCTACCTATTTTTTTAAGTCATGTTAACCGTGGATTTCCCAATCATGTCGTCGTCAATCAAGCGGCCCATTTCGTCTCAAGCGTTCATAACTATGATTGCATTTGTACTACTGGGGATTCCTAGTTGGCTCGTCACGGCTCAGGACAGCGATCCTATCGAGTTGAAACTTAACCAGATGTTAGAGGCAGGCGACTTCGAGGGGTCTCTCAAGCAGGCCAATGGTCGACTTTCAAAAATGTTGGTCATCCGCGGCCGGGCTTTGCACGGCCTGGGTCAGTTTGAGGATGCAATCTCGGCTTATGATGCGGCACTGACAATGACTCCTGATATCCTCGATATCCAACTTTTTCGCGCGATTTCGTATGGCAAAGTCAACCGGCATGCTGAGGCAGCAAAATCGTATCAAGCGATTTTAGATGCTGGCGAGACCAGTCCTTGGGTGGCCATCTTGCTCGGCAATGCTTTATTACAATCGGACGAATATGAACCGGCGATTTCAGCCTACAAAAACGCCGAGCGGCTGGCAGAATCTGATCCCGACGCGAAACAACGCGCTGGGGTTTTGACAAATCTGGCCATGCAACACCATGAATTAAAGGCGCTGTTGCAGAATTTTGTCGCAGCCCAAAGTCCTGTGGAAGTCCTGGCGTTAACCAAAGTAATGTTGCCCGATGTAGCGATCTGTCAGAAGATCTTCAAAGGCTCACCTCACGCGGACAAAATCGCGGCAGCATATGCCGCCGCGGTGGAATCGGGCGAATATGCCGTAAAAGTTCCTGCAGGCCGTACGGAAATCCGAATGTCGTTTGCGACCAGCGATGATATGAATACTGGTGAGGGTACTGCCGCAGAAATGGCCGGCGGCTGGAAAGCCCTGCGCGGTCAATGGGAATCTGGACTATATGTCTTTGATATCAGTTTTTGCGAACCGGGCGAATCTGCCGGCATGTCCTATGACGGATTTATCAAAGTCGACGAAAAATGGTATTGGTTGCCGAAAGCATGGCGTTTGGTTCCAAAAGAATAAACGCCATCCATCGCAGCTGATTTTTCGTCTAATTGTCAGCCTGTCATTTGTTCTTGGTGTTAGTTTTTGTCTACACTGTTTTTTTCCGGAACCTTCTCTTGCGGAGATGGCAGTTCATTCACTTGCCGCAAGAACGATTGCAACGCTTGATCGAATTCCCGTTTCAGAATTAGCTTATCCATTTCCTCAATTACTTTGACACGTTGTTCCGACGAATAGTTTTGGCTGTCTCCAAAAAACACACGCTTTGGGCCAAATATTCTAGAATCGATTAACAACAATACAAACGTAGGTTTCAAGTCAATAAATCTCTGTCTGGCGACTTGAACCGCCAATTGATATTGCGCGTCGGCGTCGGCTTGAGTCCATTGATCAAGCAGTTCGGCCGGTGGTTCAGGAATCGTTTCAATCACAATATTTAGCCGTCGTTCGTGCAATGAATCGAGGTTCGGCGTATCGTAAAACGCCGCTTTTGAAAACAACATGGCATTGTCTCGTATTCCATAGTTGTTCCCCAGCGTTTCAGCTTCAAAATTGGTGTGATCGCGAAACAACGGTTGACGACCTGCCGCTCGCACCAATTCCGCAAACGACTTTTCAATCACTTCGCGTTGGATCGTACCGCCATCCACTAGAACAGGTCCCATAAACCTAGCTAAGGTACTATTTTCATTCACCATTCGCCGAAACGCCTCGCTCGGCATTCCAACTTCCGCAGCGACGGCTGTTAAATCCAATTCTTCTTCATAATGTTTTGCCAGGGTTAATACAGGTTCTGTTTTTGAAAACGGCACACCACAGGCTTTAACGGCCGCTTCAAAACGGGCCGCGTCGCGATCGATTGCTGCTTGCATGTCTCCCGGTCGATAGATCGAGTTGACATAAAAACGTTCGCCATCGCTAAACGACTTCGGGTTTTTGGAAACATGTGCCAAAATCTGATCGTCTTTGCGAATCATCCCCCGCGCGTGACAGCCCATACAACTGATGCCATTCTCGACGGCACGATCGGGACGACTGGGATCGCTCACGATTGCCGTAGGCCCTTTGTCGATTCGATTGCCAAGATGATCGGCGAGCATGTAACCTTGCAATCCATTGGGCAAACTAAAAATAATCTCGCCACCATCATGTTTAAACAAACGCTCGCCAACGCCAGGCCCCTGAGGATTGGCAAACAAATTTTGCGAGTCGGCATTGGAGGCAAAATCAAAACTCTTCCAATAACCTCCAAAGGGCGAATCGTGCCGTTCGATCAAGCGATTATTCTGCGAAACTCCACTGCGATTGAATCCGGCGCGCAAATAATTTTCGTCGAAGTAATTGCGTGCTACATTTACTCCAATCCGTTGCTCTAGCTCGCGATCTGTTTGCGGGATTTCCAGAATCTCATGATACAACGGCGGTCGGCTGGCCATCGCCACAAACCAATCGCCACGAATCATAAATGCTCGCGATCGAGCTTTTTGCAAACCGATTTGCCCATCGACGCCCTCGGGCTCTTCGGCATAGGGATACCTAGCAACAATTTTGTTCCACACGGTATTGGACCATTGCAGATCTCGCAAATCGATTCGAAAAATAGTTTGTGCTGGATCGATTGGTTCCAGCGGCAGAATTTGTTGGCCCCACGATACACTGTTGAGCAGTTTGGCCAAGGCATGGCGATAGGAGCTCAGTTCTGCTTCGGAACGATTCTGGTTATAGAGATGGGTAAGCGTAATGTATCTTTTTCGCAAAGCGACACGCGGTGCAAACGTCTCTAAGTCTTTGACAATGAGCTGTTGAATCTGGTCAACACCCATGAATTCTCGTGGCGGCTCGGTCATACGAAAGTCCGGTGCTCCGGCCGCGATCCAATCTTGCAATAATTGAATTTCTGCTTCCGTCGGAATGGTCACATCATCGGCCGGCATCTCACCATCGCGAACTCGTTTCCACAACACCGACTTTTTAGCTTCTTTAATATCAATCAACCCTGTATGCATCAGTCGGTTGCGATCCATGATGTCGTTCAGGCCACCTTCGGCCGTTCCTGCTTCGCCATGACAACGGTAGCAGTGTGTCTTGAGAAATGCCTCTGCTTGTTTTGCCAAATCGGTGACGTTGGCGGCCTGCGGTTGATCTTGGGCGACCACGGAAATCGCCAGCCCAAGCCAACAAACCAAAAGACTCGGCAATAGCCTTACCAGGCTTGACGAGAACACGGAATTGCTCAGGTATCGCATCAACTGACAGGAATAACGATTCATAGTTCAATCCATTTTTGTCCGCAGGGCCAAATCCGGGAATCTCAACAGTTGGGAACATTGCCACGCCAATTGGAGCCACTCACTGTTGTTCTATCCACTTACACGCAGCAATGCTCCCAACTACTGAGGTAAATCCTCAGCTCGTTCAAAACAAAGGCGTAACAACATCCTATTTTAGCTCACAGTTAATTCGTTTTTCCCTTTTATAACCTCCTGTTTAATTGCAAATCGATTGCCAATCCTCCGCAGGACAGCTGATTTTGACCGGATCACGTTGGCCGGCAAAACGTAAACAACCAACTCAAATTGCCTGAAATGCTTATTTCTGACCTAAAAACCGGTACAGGCCCGGTCGCACCAAGAATTCAACCAAGGTACTCGACAACAGGCCACCGACTATGACCAAAGCCACCGGGTAGAGGACCTCTTTTCCCGGTTGCGTTCCACCGATAACCAGCGGCAAAAGTGCAATTCCCGTGGTCAATGTCGTCATTAATACGGGCGCCAGTCGATCCAAATTGCCTTGTACAATCGCAGTGGAAAAATCCCGAGTTCCCTCAGGTAGTTCTTCTTGGCGACGGCGATAGGCTTCGATTAACAAGATCCCATTCCGTACGGCGATTCCTCCTAATGAAATGAACCCCACCAACGCTGAAATCGAGAGTGATTCCCCCGCTAGTGTCAGCGCCAACACGCCTCCGACAAATCCGGCGGGGATCGCCATTAGAATTTGCAACACGATGCTCCACGATTGAAAACTGGCATATAAAACTAAACAGATACCGACAAATGCTATTAAGCTGAATACTCCAATCGCTTGCGATGCTGATTGCTGCGCTTGGTATTGCCCCCCCAACTCGACCACATAACCGGTCGGCAAGGCCATCGCTTGCAGCACGCCTTGGATCTCTGCAACTGCAGAACTCAAATCTCGCCCTAAGGTGTTTACGCGAATTGATATCAGCCGTTGAGAATTTTCCCTTTTAATCGAATTCGGTCCCCAGGCATAATCGATGTCTGCCACTTCGCTCAGAGGCAATCGAGGGCCGCCGGGAATTTCTATCGGCAATCGACTTAAGTTTTCCAGATCATTGCGCCAAGGTTGATCAAACATCACCAAGACATCAAACACACGTTGATCCTCAATAACCTGTGTTACGATGGTTCCTTGAAATGCTGACTCAATCATGCGGTGAATATGCTCGGCGGTTATTCCGTACTGTGCACATTTATCGATGCGTCGAGTCACTCGCAATTGCCGGACCAGACGCTGTTGGTCGATGATGGGTGGCGAGATTCCAGTCACGACTTGCAACTCCTGTTGGATTTGCTCAGCAGTACGTCGCAAAACTCCCAGGTCTGGTCCAAAAATTTTGATTCCGATCTCAGCATTGACTCCAGCCAACATATGACCGATTAAGTGTTCAATGGGTTGTTCGACTTCGATTTCGGCACCTGGTATGCCTTCAAGCCGCCGATACAATTCCGCCGACAACTCGTCTTTTTTCAGCGGCTGGCCCATTTTCAGTGACAATGTGTATTCACTGACATTGACTCCCATCACATGCTCATCATCTTCAGCGCGACCATTTTTGCAGGTGATAGCGCGGATAATTCCATCGGGATTACTTGGCGATATCAACAGTGGACGCAACTGTTGATCGACTAACCGGCTCGTCGCTTGTGAACTTTCCAACGCGGCCCCGGCAGGCAAAAACACATTCACTTGACTGGCACCTTCATCAAATTCAGGCAAAAAGTTTTTGCCCATCCGCCACATCAATCCACCGCTGGCGGCTACAGCCAAACACAAACTAACGATCGCGATCGAAAATCCAGTGCGCGATAAACTGAACGATACGATCGGGCGTATAACCGCTTTGCATTGTCGCAACAGCCAGGCGTCTCGCGAAGCACGTTCTGTCATCGACGCCGACAACAAATAAGACGCTAACACAGGCGTCACCGTTAGCGATACCGCCGTCGAGGCCAAAATGGAAACAATATAAGCAATGGCCAGTGGCGTGAATAATCGCCCCTCGATGCCCTCCAGAAAAAACAACGGCAAAAATACTAAGATTACTATGATGGTGCTATTTAGAATCGCGTGCCTCACTTCCATGCTGGCATCGGCAATTACGGCCAGCATCGGTTGCGGAGTATCCGACATCGCATTTTGACGCAGTCGCTTAAAAATATTTTCAATATCCACAATCGCATCGTCAACTAATTCGCCCAGCGCCACCGCGATGCCTCCCAATGTCATGACATTGATCGTCATGCCAAAAGCCATAAACACTAACCCGGTGGCCAGTAATGACAGCGGAATTGCAGTCAGCGTAATTAGGGTCGTGCGAATATTCATCAGAAACAACCATAATACGATTACGACCAACAATCCGCCGTCGCGGATCGCTTCGATTACATTGTGTACGCTGTATTCAATGAATTCACGCTGTTCGTAAGTTGTCTCCAACGTCACATCGCCTGGCAATGAGGGCCGCAAGGCCTCTAGCGCGCGATTGATGTCCAAGGTCACTTGCTGAGTATCAGCGTTGGGCTGTTTTTGTATTGTTAACACCACCGCCGGTTCACCGTTTACAGAGGCATCTCCGCGTTTGATCTGTGAACCGCGAACCACGCGGGCGACGTCGTGAATCAAAACCGATCGCGTGGCTTGTGGCTTGACTACTAATCGCTCTATCTCATCGATTTGCTGGACACGGCCAATTCCCCGCATCACTACTTCTTGGCCACTCGAACTGAAATAACCTCCCGATACATTGAGATTCCCCGTCCGCAGTGCATTTTGAACATCGTCCAAGGTGACCTCGAACTGATGTAATTGGTGTGGATCGACCAGTACTTGAAATTGTTGCCGTTGACCGCCCATCACAATGACTTGGGCCACGCCAGAAATTTGCAACAGTCTGCGTTTAATGGTCCAATCGGCGAGCGTCCGCAGTTCTAATGGATCCGAAGCCCCCGTTTCGCTCCAGATCCCGACCATCATAATTTGGCCTAGTAATGTCGAGATCGGCGCTAATTTAGGTTCGTAAGGCGTGTCTACATTT
>JBGSMY010000392.1:0-14274 GCA_041739975.1 Pirellulaceae bacterium | reverse complement strand
CAGAAGCCAGTCAAGTGCCAGAATCCGAACTGCGGACAATCTCTCTTTTGGAAATGGAACGACAATCGCGATGGCTGGCTGCTCAGGGGCGGCCGTTGACTCCCGAGCTAAAAAATTTGGCTGGTCTCTACGAAATACGATATTTGGTGGTTTCCCCTGATGAGCGTGATTTGTACTTGGTGGGAGCTGCCGGGCCGTGGCATTGGAGTCCCGATGGTCGCGCCGTAAACACCAAAACGGGTAAACCGGTTTTGCAATTGGACGATTTAGTTGTCTGTTTGAGAAACGCATTTTTTGACAATGGCAAATTCGGTTGCTCGATTGACCCGCGAACCGATAATTTGGTGCAAACCCAAGAGCTGCTAAAAACGGAATTCAGTAAACATTCGGGTTGGCAAAAAAAATTGCAAGAAACATTGGGGCAACAAGACATTTCCGTATTTGGTATACCGGCCGACAGCCACGCCGCCAGTGTTTTGGTCGAAGCCGACTATCGAATGAAACTGGTGGGAATGGGCTTGGAACCTTCGATTCCCGAAGTTCCTAGTTATTTGGCGCGAGTTGCAGCATTGCCTGACGGAACGTTGCCAGCAACGGATATCGCGCGCTGGTGGTTCACGCTCGATTATGACTCATTGGTCGCGGACCCTCAACGTGCAGTGTTCGCATTCACGGGCACCGGAGTCCGAGTAATGAGTGAAAACGAATTGTTGGACGCCCAAGGTAAACGTCAAACACTGGGCACTTCTCAGGGGCCGACCAAAGGTTTTGCTCAGGACTTCACGCGGCATTTTTCAAAAATGGCCGCCAAGTACCCGATATACCAACAACTCAAGGGCGTGTTTGATTTGGCACTTGTGAGTGCATTAATTCGTCAAGAAAATCTAGGATCACGCGTGGGTTGGTCGATGGATTATTTCGTGGGAGCTGTGGGGGATGCTAATTACCATGACGGCAAAGCGCTTTATCCGATTCGGCGCAACTATGTTCCCCGACAGGTCGATTCCGTCATGAACACACGCGTCTTTCAATCGAGAGCTGGCCAACGGAATTTGAAACATACCGTTGTCGGTATTAGCGGGGGCGTCAATTGCGACTTTGGTGGTTTGGTCCGATCGCAACAACTTCGCACGGACGGATCGTTGCAAGTGTCAATTACTGCGCCAGGTGATGAAAATTCAAATTCACAGTGGTGGTGGGATTGATTCGATTGGCTTGTCGAGCCCGATTACAAGCTGTGTGGAATTTGCGCATAATAATGGCACACAGTTTAAACCGATTCGTTTTCGACAAGGACAATCAGATGGTGCGATGGTATGCCAATATTTGCTGCAGACTTGCCTTAAGTATTTTAACGCTATTTTCCATTGCCTCTGTTGAGGTTTACGGACAGGCCGACACGGCAGAATTACCACCTTGGTGCACTTACGCGCCGGCCGCAGAACTCGATCGCAAACTGCGAATTGTGTTGCTCGCCGGCGATGAAGAATATCGCAGCGAGGAAGCTCTGCCGATGTTAGGGAAACTTCTCAGCCAACGACACGGTTTCCATTGCACGGTCTTGTTCTCGACGCATCCCGAATCGGGAATGATCGACCCGACTTGTCAAACCAATGTGCCAGGGATGCAGGCACTGGAACAAGCCGATTTGGTAATCATGGCTTGGCGGTTCCGAAGTCTTCCTGATGAACAAATGAAGTACTTTGTGGACTACTTGGAACGTGGCAAACCGCTAATCGCGTTGCGAACGTCGACGCACGCATTTCGTTACGCTGGCGATAGTACGAGCCCTTATGCGAAGTATCGATTTGATGACGGCGCTTATGAAGGTGGCTTTGGTCGGCAGGTATTAGGTGAAACCTGGGTGGCCCATCACGGAGCTCACGGCCGCGAGAGTACCCGTGGGATTGTTCGACCGGAAATGGCCGACCATCCACTATTGCGAGGTGTCTCCGACGTCTGGGGCGACACCGATGTCTATACGGTTCGCGATTTGCCGTCTGGAACCAAGGTGCTGCTCGATGGACAAGTTCTGGCGGGAATGACGCCCCAATCAGTGCCGGTGGTAGGTGCAAAAAACGAACCGATGATGCCGGTTGCTTGGATTCGCGAACACCAACACGACAACGGCAACCGCAGCCAAATATTATGCACGACTATGGGAGCTGCGACCGATTTCATCGAGCCCGGTTTGCGCCGACTTTTAGTCAATGCTAGCTATTGGATGCTGGGACTTGAATCTCAAATCAAACCAGATCTCGATATCGAATTCGTCGGCCCGTATTCACCGACTCAATTTGGATTCGATAAATATCAACGCGGACTAACGGCCCGGACGTTTGATTTGTCCGACAGCAAGTAAGTCGGTTATGAAGTGACTGGCAACAGCCCCAACCACCCGAATGACAAACTTAAAAGGTACAGCACCCAAATTACAAACAGGAACGTTAAGGTCATTAAGATTTTAGGATATCGAATTAGGGGTTTGGGTGTTGTTTGTCTAGGTTCCAGTCCCGATTGTTGCAAATCGGTTTCAGGTGCTCGGATCACAAATAAAGCCCTCCTTGGAGAATCGTTGTCCGACAAAGTTCACAACAATACTGTGCCAACTAAATACTGGGCCAACTAAATGGGGCGGCCATTGCCGATGGCGCCCGCAAATTCGAATTGGCTCTCAAAAGCTTCGTCAAACTCGTAAACACCGTCGAAATGTGCGCGACGGTCTTTGGTCGATTTTTTTAGAATTTTCATACGTATCATATTGAACACGATATTGCCGAAATCGCTGGTTGAATAAATTCCCCAATAATTTAAGACAATTTTGGCCATATAGCCAAACTGCATGATGGCGTACATGCGGATACCCTCACACAACTGTTGGCCGGACATATGTTGACTGCGAGGCTTCTTTTGAGTGGCCGTAATGGTGGTCGCATTCTCATCGACCGTTTGTTGCAAATGCATTTGATCGGAGGCGTAAGCCAGGGCTTCGCGCACAAAGAGATAGGCTTCGATTGGATATCGCAAGTCTTCTTGCGTTAAACGCAGCAATAACAATATATCGTGAGGCATATCGATTTAGCTCTTTCGTTTTCCAATGCTTGTTTCTAGCGACTATCGCTCGGATTTTGATAGCATGCTTATTTCGCTTGAAACCATTCCTTACTAAATCATCGGTTCGTATCGAGCAAATTCTGTGCGTTGAGTTTTGATCGAACTTTGTTCCAACAGAATATCATTTCCAACAGCGATTCAAATGTCAAACATAATATCAAATTGTATCAAAATGCCGCAGATGGCGTGTGGACGCTGGCTGGGAATGCATTGTGGCCGGTTTTAAGAGGGGATTTAGCTCTTCTTCGCAGACGTTTCTCCGCGTTCATTTCAAGCGCATCGTTTAACGGCAAGCCAGAGCGAGATTTGCGGCAATCGACCTATCCACTTCAAGCGCAACGTTTAACGGCAAGCCAGAGCGAGATTTGCGGCATTTGACTCTACCATTTCAAGCGCAACGTTTAACGGCAAGCCAGAGCGAGATTTGCGGCATTTGACTCAACCACCTCCAACGACATTTTCCGCAAATCTCGCGGCGGCGACGGCGTGATGGCTGGTACACGCAGAAAACTTAGCCTTAGACTCGGAATAATTAACGACAATCGTTCAACCATTAGTTTCCGCGTTCGTTATTTTGTGTCGATTCAAGCGCATCGTTTCACGGCAAGCCAGAGCGAGATTTGCGGCGCACGACTCAACCACCTCCAAAGACATTTTTTGCAAATCTCGCGCCGGCGACTGCGAGATGACTGGTACACGCAAAAATTACTTCATAAAGTTCGAAACGAGTGGCTATCACGGATTTACTCTTCAATGACCATCCGACTCGGGGATAATAGGACAAACAAGACACATGCGGTTCAAAACCAGCAGCGGTTGCCAGCAATGAATTGCCCACCCAGTGGTTGACCGTGCCGAAGATCTCGTTCCGTAAGGACCGAATTTCGGTAGCATATTAGGAAAGTCTTTTAGGTCGGCCGCGAGGACGCTGAGTGGATTCCAAGCCGAGGCGTTTGACTGTTTTTTCCACCCATTTTTCGTTGCCAAATGGACAGCTTTTTTTCAGGCTTGCCTGGAACTGTCTTTCCTCTTTTTCAGTCATCGAGGCTTTTACTCGCTCGATCCACTTCGATAGCCTAGCGACAGGCCACGGAGATAGCTTGACTATAGAGTCACCACCAAACCAACTCCACAAGCTGCCCCACGGCCAATTTTCGACACGGTCGAACAGTTTGGCCGACAACGCATTGCGTTCCACGTAACGACAAGTCGTCGGGAAATGCTGATCCTGCTCGATCGAAAAACTTTCGTAAAGCCCTTGATAAACGTGGCCTTGGGCGGTTGTCCCGTAGTGCGCGCGAGGTCGAACTGTATGAGTCATGGTTATCCAATAAAGAAACCGATTCATCTCGCTATTGGCTTGTGGACTGAGAACCCTATGCCAATGATTGATCATCCACTGATTAGAATATAATTCAACAGAATACTTCTCCAAGCCTTCGGCTATGATTTGTTCAAAGGCTAAAAAATCTTCATCCTTGAGAAAGATATCTTAGCGAGCATTGCCCCGGTTAAGGGCGTGGTAAATGGTCCCCCGCTTCATCAGCGCGGAGGTCGTGGCATTGGAGGGATCTCTAACGGTGTTGTCAAAACCGAAATAAAGATCAGGCAAATTTACCGCTCGATTACCTTGTTGTCAAATGCCCATCCTGACAAAAAGGCTCCTGACCCCTTTGCCTCTGCTGACCCCTTTTCCTCGGCTTAAAACTTTTTCAACCGCTCAACGATTTGGGCAGATTTGCCGGTCAAATAAAAGTCGCGACTGTTAGATTTGGATTCAACACCTAATAACGGAGACGGCTTCTCGATGAAACGGTAATAGCGAATTGTCATCGTTTCGGAACAACCCAATGATAATATTGCCATCAGCAAAATAAGAGGATTTAACAATCTCATGGCATTGCCCAAACTTTGGTAATCAACGTGTGGCCGTCAAGTCGATATTTAGAGCGTTTAAACCTGTTGTTCAAGCTGACGCTACTTAATTTAAGGGCAGTTGTCAACGCTTATTCATCAGTGAATTATTGCCTCGACCCGAGAGTTCATTGTCATGGGTCAAAAACCTTCGATGTCGACACGTTTGTTGAGGAATATCCCACGGGAGAAATTGATACGTAGGGCAATGGTCAATAAATTCCCCTGAAATTACGAACGGAGCATGGTAGCCATGGAATCAACCTCCATTTACGGACTCTAGCCAATTAGTATAAATCTCAGCATTACGGAGAGATTCGAAGTCGGCAATTCGCTCAAGTTCTTCGAAAGAGCGCGGAGGGGTGAAATAGTTAAGCTTCTGGGCACGTTGCAAAAATTCAACTGCTTTTGTATTTGCGGCCGTCTGCTTTACCGGATCGGCCTGCCGTTGGGCTAAAGCGGCATAGATGCGGGCAGCCAACAAGCATTGAGTCCCAGTGGTGATGCGTTCTGGCGGAATGGCATCCAACTGTTCGCTGGCCGCTTGCCAATCCAGTTCGACCAAATTGCGCAGCTTCTTGAGCTGCCATTCGGTTTGTCGTGACTCGGTTGAGGGTTCCAGCGATGCCGAGAATTTTTCGGCCGCTTCTCCGAACCGTTTCAATTGAAACAAAGACCAGCCCAGTTCTTGAAAAGCGGATACTTTCATGGCCAGATATTGCGGTTCTCGTTCAGAGTTGGCCTCGCGGGCATCAATCGATTGGATTGCCAATTCAAATTGAGCGATCGATGGTTCCCATTGTTCAAGTTTTTGGTGCGTCCCTGCCAAGCCGAGTCGGCAATTTGCTAATAAAAAATGGCTTTCGAGACGTTGCCCAAACGTGGTGCAAACAGCCTCCAGAATTTTTATCGCTTCGAGGTAGTGCTTGACAGATTGAGGGTGATTGCCCAGCCGGCTATTGGAGGTCGCCAGCAGCGATTGGCAATGACCACGGTCGCGAGCGAGGTCAAATCGTTCGGGTGATTCTTGACATAGTTGTGTCAGCAGATCAAAACGTCGCTGCAAGATCGGCAGAACCTGATCATATTGTTTGTTGGCAATATGGTGATCGGCAAGGTGTTGAAGGACCTGAACAAGCCCCTGTCGATAGGCGTAAACCCCGGGATACTTTTCCAGGACTTCGCCCATCATTGACAACGCCTCCTCAAGTAGAGGCTTTGAATTAAGAGTGCGGTCAATGGCTTGTTGGAACATCGCGCGATTCAGGAGTGCCATTGCGAGCTTATATCGTTCATCGGGTTCGTCGGGCAACACTTCGATCAGTTTTCGCCGACTTTCAATCATGGCCGCGTTGGTTAACAGGGACTCCTCATGTTTCCCAGCCAGATACAATTCGATGCTGTAATTGTTTCGAACATTTGCCAAGTCCACGAGCGTGCTGGGATTTGAAGGATCGGCTGACAACACACGCTGGTAAATTCCGATAGCCAATTCATATTGCTGCATCGTCTCGGCATTGCGCTTAACGTCTTTGAGCATCACGCCATACGAGTTGCGGCAGTTTGCGACATTCTTGGAGTAGTCTAAATTGGCAGGAAATTCTGCCGCGAGTTGTTCGTGGATGGCAATCGCCTGGAGGTGTGATTCTTCGGATTCTTCGAATCGTTGAAGAGAAGCCAGATGCACGCCGAGATTGCTGTGAGCATCCGCTAAACCCCGTCGGTATTCCGGCTTGTTCTTAACTTCTTCCACGAGCGGTTTCCAAATTGCAATAGCTTGCTCAAATGACGTCACCGCGCCAGAAAAATCCCCCAAACGGGCCTTGAGGTTACCGATTTGATTGAGGCTGTCGGCTTGCACAACTCTCGCCGTAACACTCGATCCGGAGTCGACGAGAAAGCTCTCGAGTTGTTCGACGATCCGATTTAGGAATTCGCGATTGGCGGGCGTCAATCCAGGTTGGGCATCGAGTAAGCGGTCGATCGTTTCATCGGTCAGCGTTTGCAGCGCCAAGACGGCTTTTTCTGAGGACAAGTCCGCTTGCCGGCGAGCCAATTGCTCGGCTTCCAGCGCCTCAGACTTGGCATCTCGATCTCGGGCTGCTTGTTGCAGCGCTTCATCTTTGGCGTCGCGTTCCAGGCGAAGAAGTTCTAATGCGGCCAAACGACGATCGCTCTCGCTTTTCACGCGGGCCGTATTGATTAGACTGCCAGTAAAAACAGCGACGGCAGCAACAAGAGCCGTTGTCGCAATGGCAAACCAAGCTCGATGCCGCATCGCATGTTTACGTGCCCGATACCAAAAGGAGGGCGGACCGGCGGCAACGGGTTCATGGTTCAGATATCGTTGCAAATCGTCAGCCAAGTCTTTAGCCGTTTGGTATCGTCGCAAACGTTCTTTGGCTAACGCTTTCATTGCAATCCAGTCTAAATCGCCGCGCACCAAACCGCTCAAGCGAATTGGTTCCGTGGAACGATTGGCGGCAATCGTTGGAGCTTGCTCAACCGAACTAATCCGCGTACTCGGTTTTTCGGGTTCGAGTTCCCGAATCATTCGCAACGCATCAAAAAAAGCTGCATTGCCAAATTGCGAGCGGCTGATGGGCGTTGTTCCGGTAAGCAATTCGTACAATAAAACACCCAGCGAATACACATCACTGCGGGTGTCAATATCCAATTGATTCAATCCGGCTTGTTCGGGACTCATGTATTCCAAGGTTCCGACGACCGCGCCAAAATCGGTGTGAATTGAGAGGTCGCTGAGCGGTGCGTCGACTGCTTTGGCCACGCCAAAATCAATCACTTTTGGTACCGGTCGGCCGTCGTATTCGGCCACCAAAACGTTGGTGGGTTTGAGGTCGCGATGAATAATTCCCTTTTGGTGGGCGTGTTGCACCGCATGGCAAACGGAGATGACGAGCTCAAGGCGTTGCCGCGGACCGAGTTTTGCTCGATCGCAATAATCGGTAATAGGAATTCCCTTGACGAGCTCCATCACGAAATAGGGACGCCCCTGGTCGGTGGTGCCGCCGTCAACCACCCGAGCGATATTGGGGTGATCCATGATGGCAAGCGCTTGCCGCTCGGCTTCAAACCGTGCAATCACTCCGCGACTGGTGAATTCCGGTTTAATCAATTTGAGCGCGACGCGCCGCCGCACAGGTTCAACTTGCTCAGCCACATAGACAACACCCATCCCGCCTTGGCCAATCACCTGGGTCAATCGATAGGGGCCAATCGAAGTGCCAATGAAGCGGTCGTCTTTGGGGTTAGGGACTTCGGCTCGGGCCGGTGAAATGATCGGCTGTTGCAAAAAACTGCCAGCCTGTTCGTGAGACTGTAACAGCGATTCGACTTCTTTCTTTAAGGCCTCGTTATTTTGGCAAGCCCGATCGAGATATTCCGAACGTTCGATACCTTTTGGCAGCTCCAAGGCGGCCCAGAAAATTTCTTCGGGACTCATAACAGACCGACCTTGCGATGTTAAATATCGTGTTGTTAACCGGCAACCGTAGCGAACCGGACGTTGAGCGTGCCATTTGAGCAACCGCGTTTGACACAGAACAAGCCTGTCTTTTCATCGACGCTTAACATCCGGTATCGCGACGAAACCAGGCCTTTGCCACCACCCGTCGATTCCACAACGACAAATGTAACATCTTCCTTGATTTGTTTCTGTCGGCCAGCGATGGATTGACCTTCATGGTTGATCGTGGATTTGCCTTTAGGGTTAGCAATAAATGACTGGCCGCCCATGCGAATCAGTGTATTTGGCTCGGTAATCATGACGTGGGCACCCGGGCCATTAGGGATGACCTTGCCAGTAGAATCTGCGGTTGCCAACACTAAGCTTTGCGATCGCAACGAGGCAAAATCAGCTTCAGTTTTGATGGCGCGACCGGCTTGCATCATGGCCGGTATGTAGTTGGATGCGGCTAGATCCTTTTTGCCCATATCGACATCCCAAGGCCGTCGCATTACAGCATGCCAAATGTAGTTAGCGACAAATCCACAGCAATCCAAACCGATTTTTCCCGAAGAACAAAAGGTGCCGAGCTGGTTCGGTTTAAGATAACCGCATTGCACCGCGACTTGCAATAATGCCTGAACCTCTTCCGGAGACCCTTTGCCGTTAAATGGATCTTTGAGTACTCCAGAAAGCACTCTGCGGCTGGTTTTGTCGTAGGTCCGTTCGTCGATTTGACCGAAAATCGTACGGACACGGACGGTCAGTGACTCACCAACTTGGTCGACCAGCGTTTGCGCTTTGGCCAACAACGGCGAACTATGGCAGCCACTCAAATAGCGGTTGACGCAGACGCGAACCGGACCATCGGCTAACGGGACCTCTAATTCCCAATATTTTTTGGCATATTCGAGTGGAGTCATGGTTGTCTTCCGTCGTGTTGGCAAAGAATATGCGGAAACCAACGTGATTGCCGCCTGTTGCCATGTAATGCGCCAAAAATCGAAAGTGCGCATCAAAAGGTGCAGAATTTTTGTTGAGGTGTAGGGTTGTGGTGCTGTTTTTGCGTTGTTGAACGGCTTCGATGAATGATAATCGGGCGAATTTGCTGGGAGTGCGTCCTCAATCGCTCTGGGATCAGGGCTAAGTTTTCTGCGTGTACCAGTCATCACACCGTCGCCGTCGCGAGATTTGCGGAAAATGTCGTTGGCGGGGGGTAAGTCAATTGCCGCAAATCACGCTCTGGCTTGCCGTGAAACGTTGCGCTTGAAGTGGATAAGTCAAATGCCGCAAATCTCGCTCTGGCTTGCCGTTAAACGTTGCGCTTGAAACGACACAAAGAAACGAACGCGGAAAGTCATGGTTGAACGATTGTCGTTAATTGTTCCGAGTCTAGGGCTAGGTTTTCTGCGAGTACCAGTCATCACACCGTCGCCGCCGCGAGATTTGCGGAAAATGTCTTTTGCGGCGGTTGAGTCAAATGCCGCAAATCTCGCTCTGGCTTGCCGTTAAACGTTGCGCTTGAAACAAACGCGGATAATCCTGCAACTCTAATTTGAGCCATGCAACTCTAATTTGAATGGGCCGATTCGTCGCGAGGTTTGAGGTGACTTTGCAAATAATTTGCCCGTTCGATATTCCGCTGAACGGTGCTCAACGACTTCTGATTAATTTTTTGCAAATGGGCCGGCTGAGTATGAATCAATAGTTTATTGACCGTCGGAATTTCAACATCGCCAATTAACCCCAAATTAATCCCCAATCGCACTCGCGACAACAAATGCATTGTCTCTTCGCTAGAAATCTGCTGTGCGTTCTGTAGCGTTCCATAAGCGCGGCTGACTTGGTCAAACAGATCGTGCTGATTCTCGTTGATCAAGTACTCTCGCGCTTTGCGTTCGTAATTAATCAATACGGGGATCACTTCACTCACACGTTGAATCAAGTCTTCTTCGGTTTTTCCTAAAGTGATCTGATTGCTGACCTGGTAAAAATCACCATGCGCTTGTGAGCCTTCACCATACAATCCGCGAACAACGAGATTGATTCGCTGTAAACTGCGAAACACTTTTTCAATTTGATGGGTAATCACCAAGGCCGGTAAATGAATCAAAACGCTGACGCGCATGCCGGTGCCGACATTGGTCGGACAAGCGGTTAGAAAACCCAGCGTGTCGTGGAATGCGTAATTCACATAATGACCGATCAAATTGTCCAATTCATCGATTTGTTGCCAAGCGACTTGCAAATCGAAGCCGCTCTTCATGACTTGAATTCGCAAATGATCCTCTTCGTTAATCATCACGCTCATGCGTTCTTGAGGATCGATGGCTACGGCCCGAGCGCCCTCGGCATCGCTCAACTCTCGACTAATCAATTGGCGTTCGACCAAAAACTGGCGATCAAGTGGATCGAGCGTGGCGATGTTAATAAACTGAAACTCCGCCAGTTTACCTTTGTCTCGTAGCTGTTCGCGAACGGTGGCCTCAAGATTGGCTCGATCGATATCGGTACAGCGGCGGATGAAAGGGAAATCCGCCACATTGCGAGCCAATCGAATTCGGCTGCTCATGACAATATCCGACTCTGGGCCGTTGCCCAACAACCATTCGCCCAATCGATGCGTTAAAGCTTCAATCATGTTGGCGACTCCCTTCCTCGATACTGCGGATCTGGTCGCGAATTCGCGACGCCAATTCGTAGTCCTCTTGTTCGACCGCTTCCTTTAACTCCCGTCGTTTGGCAATTACTTTGGCCGCCAACTCACTTGTAATTCGAATTTCACGGGGGCGTTTGCCTTTGTGAACCACGTCACCATGAACGTTCATTAACAATGGTTCCAACTCTTGGGCGAAATGGACATAATCGTGTGGGCAACCTAATCGTCCAGCTTGTCGAAATTCAAAGAACGTAAATCCGCAGATCGGACATTGCTTGGTATCCAGTTCGCGTAGCTCTTCGGCAGTCTGTTCAAGCTTTAACTGGCTCTGAATCACTCCGGTAATTGTGGGTGCCGGCAAAGCGGCTTGTTCGGGTTGTAAGTATTGCTTGGCACAGTCGGGACAAAGGTGCAACGCCAGAACTTCTCCGCCCGTTAAATCGGTAATATGGAACGTAGCTGGTTTTTCGCACTTTTGGCACTTCATGGCTGGGGGCCTGACCGTTTGAGTTGACACCGATGGTGGCGACTATCTTTGACGCTTTCATATCTTACACGTTTCGCCAGTTTATGCTAAGCTCTTCTGCGAATTACCAGCGATTCTGATTCATCTTATGCCGGTCTGGCGGTCTAGTTCAAGTGCGAATTGACGCAAGTCTTTAACCTAATTGCAATGTCTAATGTCCGAGTTTATAGATTTCCAGACATTTTTGCAGGCTTGTGATCAATACGATGCGATTCCCGTTGCGCGGCGACTGATGAGCGACAGTTTGTCGCCCGTGCTGGCGTTTCATCGCCTGGATGATGGTGGTACCGCCTGTTTGTTTGAAAGTGTGATCGGCGGGGAAAAAGTAGGCCGGTATAGTTTTTTGGCCTGCACACCCCACAAAACCATTTCGGCGTCGGGAACAACACTTACCATCTGGGATCATCAACATGGCACCACGGTTGAATCGTGTGCCAATCCGATTGAGCGGTTGCGAGAACTATTGAGACAGGTTCGCGTCGCGCCGATCGCAGGATTGCCACCCTTTACCGGAGGCATGGTTGGATACGCTGCCTACGATTCCATTCGCTATGTCGAACGACTACTGCATCCACCAGATGACGATCGCCAATTACCCGACCTGTCGTATGCGTTTTACGATCGCATGATCGTATTTGATCACATCACCAAAACCGTGATCATTATTGTCTTAGCCTGGCCCGATCAACACAACAATCCGCAATCCGCTTACGATGCGGCCGTCGCCCGAATTGACGCGACCATCGCTCAACTCAACGATCGCTCCCTCGATTGGGACGCAACCGATTTTCCCGAAGAACCAGACGCTTTGCCGGCGGTAAAAGCCAACTTTTCCCAAGCCACTTTCGAGGCAGCCGTTCGGCGTGCCATCGAGTACATTCAAGCGGGCGACATCTTTCAAGTGGTTCTCAGCCAACGGTTCGAGATGCCATTGCTGCATGAACCTTTAGAAATTTACCGAACATTGCGAGTGCTCAACCCCAGCCCGTTTATGTTTTTCTTGAGGACCCCCGAAGTGACCTTAGTTGGGAGTTCCCCGGAAATAATGTGCCGCGTCGTCAATCGCGAAATGACGGTCCGACCGTTGGCAGGCACCCGACCACGAGGACAAACGCCCGATCAAGACCGGCAATTGGAAATCGAACTGTTGGCCGATCCCAAAGAACGCGCCGAACATGTGATGTTAGTCGACCTGGGGCGCAATGATGTCGGCCGCGTCGCAGCGTTTGGGAGTGTTGCCATGCCCGATTTAATGGTGGTCGAACGCTACAGTCATGTGATGCATATTTCGTCGACGGTGGTCGGGAAGTTACGTCCTGAGTTCGACGCGTTTGATGCGCTAATGGCCAGCCTGCCGGCGGGAACAGTTAGCGGCGCTCCCAAAGTACGAGCGATGCAGATTATCGATGAACTGGAACCTCATCGCCGTGGTCCATATGCTGGGGCCGTTGGCTACATCGATTATTCAGACAACATGGACACCTGTATCGCTTTGCGAACAATGGTGATTCATCAGGGCAAGGTCTACGTCCAAGCCGGGGCGGGCGTCGTGGCCGATAGCAATCCCACCGCAGAATATCAAGAGACAATGAACAAGGCCCGCGGACTGCTCAAAGCAATTGAAATGACCCGGTTGCGCTTGGATTTGCCGACAAAGCCTTCTGTGACTTGAGGTATGCAGTGAAGATACTGTTAGATCAAAATCAACTCCATGCGGGTGTCGTCCGGTTAGCAGCGGAAATCAAGGCCACCTATGGCGAACATCCGCTGACGATCATCGGCATCATGACAGGCAGTGTTGTGTTGTTGGCCGATGTCATTCGAAAACTCGACATGCCCCTGCGCGTTGGCGTCGTGCAAACCAGCAGTTACCGCGGAACCGATCGCGGACCGTTGACAATTAACGCGGACATGATGCTCGATATTACCGGGCGAGATGTGTTGTTGGTCGATGATATCTTTGATACGGGACATACGCTCGCGGAAGTCATCGATTTAATGCGAGAAATGGGCCCAGCCAGTTTGCGGTCGGCCGTGTTACTGCGGAAAACGGGACGACAAATTGTCCAATTAAGACCCGATTTCGTGGCATTTGAAATTCCCGACGAGTTCGTGGTGGGGTACGGTTTAGACTACAATGACGAGTATCGCAATTTACCCTATTTGGCCTGTTTAGAATCTGGTGATCTTCAACAAGTGCGATAATGAACGCGTTACGAGTGGCTTTATTGATCCGCACCTTTTGGCCAGCGATTAGCCATTCGCAGACAATATGTGCTGAGTTAGCCAACGCGATCTCTCACCGAAATCACGACGTAACGATCCTGACCAGTAAATTGGGTTTTGACTGGAGTGACAAAATTGAGTTTCGCGATTTTCCTGTATTTCGAATTTCGGGAGGTCGACCCGTCTTTTGGGGCAAATCTCGCTACCAACAATTGTTAGGACTCTGCCTGGAAAAACAATCGCCTTGGGACGCGATCATCGTCTGGGGCTTGGGCGAAGAAATGGAATTTGCCGCCCGAGAATTCGGCGATAAGAGTTCGCGATTGTTGGTTAGGTTAGATTACGAGTCATTGCCACCGCTTACTAGCC
>JBGSMY010000391.1:0-4156 GCA_041739975.1 Pirellulaceae bacterium | reverse complement strand
CCAAGAATGCATGTAAAACCTGTGCTTTAGGCATGGGTGGGCAACGCGGCGGCATGGTCAACGAACACGGCCATTTTCCAGAGGTCTGCAAAAAATCGCTGCAGGCCATGGCCGCTGACATGCAAGGCGGTATCAAAACGGATTTTTGGAAAACTTATAGCATCCCACAGTTGCAACGATTTTCGCCCTACGACTTGGAACATTGCGGCCGCTTGACCGAGCCTGTACTACTCAAAGCGGGCGAGCAATATTATCAGCCGATAAGTTGGGAGCAGGCCCTCCATAAAATCGCTCATCAATTGCGAGATCGCTTAGCCGATGAGACGTTTTGGTACTTCAGCGGTCGCAGTAGTAATGAGGCCGGTTTTTTGTTGCAACTGTTCGCCCGGTTGTATGGGACGAACAACGTAAATAACTGTAGTTATTATTGTCATCAAGCCAGTGGAGTGGGATTGTCCAGTGCAATCGGAAGCTCGACGGCAACCGTAGTTCTCGATGATCTCGAACACTGCGATCTCGTCCTCTTGATCGGCGGCAATCCGGCGAGCAATCATCCACGATTGATGACATCGCTGATGCGATTGCGCAGGCGGGGCGGCAAAGTCATTGTCATCAACCCTGTGGTGGAAATTGGCTTAGTTAATTTTCGTATCCCCAGCGATGTCCGCAGTTTCTTATTTGGCAGCAAAATTGCTTCGACTTACATTCAACCGCATATCGGTGGTGACTTAGCGTTGTTGGCGGGAATCGCCAAAGCGGTTGTCGAACAACGAACGGCGGACCTCGCATTTTTGTCGCAACATTGCGAACAACATTCAGAGTATCTCGATTACCTACGGCAGATCGAGTGGGCGGAAATCGTCAGTAAGTCTGGAGTAACGGAAAGCGAAATTCGCGAGGTCGCTGAAATTTATGGTGCCTCCAAAAAGACAATTTTCGCTTGGGCAATGGGAATTACTCATCACGAACAAGGCGTTGAAAACGTACAAGCCATCGCTAATTTGGCAATGGTCCGCGGGATGTTGGGTCGGCCTAATTCGGGCCTGATGCCCATTCGCGGTCATTCCAATGTTCAAGGTATCGGCTCAATGGGCGTTACGCCAAAGCTCAAAGAAGAAGTTTACGATCGACTCGTCCAGCAATTGGGCGTAAAACTGCCGCAAACGGAGGGCTTGGATACGTTGGGTTGCATGGTGGCCGCCGATCAGCGACGGCTGAAAATCGGCGTTTGCTTAGGCGGTAACCTCTATGGCTCGAACCCTGACGCCAAGTTTGCTGCGCAAGCGACAGCGAAGCTAGACTTAATGGTTTATTTGAACACGACATTAAACACCGGACACGCACATGGTTTGGCCAAAGAAACAATAATACTGCCGGTAATGGCACGCGACGAAGAACCTTACAAGACAACCCAGGAATCGATGTTTAATTTGGTGCGGCTAAGTGACGGTGGTCCGGCACGACTGGTCGGACCGCGAGGTGAAGTACAAATTATTGCTGACTTAGCACAACGTGTGCTAGGTGACGAAGGCCCCGTCCGCTGGACGCAAATGACCGATACACGTAATATCCGTGAAAAAATTGCCGCAGCAATACCTGGATTCGAAAAAATTCGAGATATCGATCGCACGAAAGAAGAATTTCAAATTGAGGGCCGAACGTTTCACTCACCCCGATTCCCGACACCATCTGGGCGCGCTATTCTGCATCGGCACCAGTTGCCACCGCTAAAAACGGCACCTGGTCAACTGCGATTAATGACCGTGCGCAGCGAAGGACAATTTAATACCGTTGTTTATGAAGTCGAGGATTTGTATCGCGGACAGGATCGTCGCGATATTATTTTGATGCACCCAGACGATTTGCGCGCTTTTGGATTGACCGAAAATCAACACGTCCGAGTTTTTAACGAAGTGGGATCATTGAGTCCCATTTTGGCCAGAGGATTTCCAGAGATCAAAGCGGGCAACGTACTGATGTATTATCCAGAGGCTAACGAATTGGTGCCGCGAGCCATTGATCCAAAATCTAAAACTCCGGCCTTTAAAAACATCTTGGTTTCCGTCGCGGCCGTCTCATGAATTTTTTAGATCGATCGTCACCTGCACCGCGAATTCAAGTTGTAAAATTGTTGGCAATTATTGCAATCGCAGGCTCGGCTTTTATGATTTTAGAGCCCTATGATGTTCGCATCTCCTGGGCCCTCGACATTGAAAATGTACGCGGCGACGCAAAGCGTTTTTTAGATTTTTCCGAAGCGTTTGGGCATGGCTTTGGGGTAGTCCTAGCGGTACTTTTGATTGGGGCTTTAGCCCCCCATCTAAGAAAGAACTTGCCGAGACTAATTGGCATGTTGCTCCTCGTAACCCTGGTTACGGAAACCTTGAAACGATGCGTCGGCCGTCTCCGCCCCGGAGCTTTTTGGGGCAACACGCCCGAGCAAGTTAATACTTGGCAATCTTTTGAACAACTAAAGACGATAAAAAATGATAGCCAGTTGGACTGGGACTACTTGACCGTGTCGTTTCCATCGGGACATGCAGCCAGCGCCGTCGCTTTGGCCGTTGGATTAAGTTATTTGTTCCCTCGCGGGCGAGTGATCTTCTGGATCCTCGCGGCTGGAACGTGTTTGCAACGTGTGTATTACCACGCCCATTGGCCTACCGATGTCCTGGTAGGTGCCACGATTGGATTTTTAATCGCGGAAATAATTCAACGACTGCCAACGGCGAGTTGGGAACGCAACCGTCCCCACGCTACTTAAATTTAAATTGCCGTTCTTAATTGCTGTACGTAATTGTTGTCTTTAATCGACGGTTACGCACCCGCGGAAGATTAAGCCACCGCTTCGGGAGCCGCGACGCCGCGATGGTACTCTTGATAAATATAGACCGGAATGTTGAGTGTACCCAAGTGTTTTTCGATCATCGGTTTCACTTCGGTCCAATCTAATCCGCCCACTCCGGTCGCTAGTTTTGGAATTGCTAGGCTGGTTAATTTCTCTTGTTCGACAAATTGATGCAGCGCTTTGAGCGCGTGATTTAGATGTTCAATTTTGGCTTTTCCGGGATGTTTGCCATGACCACTTTCCGGGTTGTCTTGGGTCAATAAATTGACAATCCGCGGCCCTTCGGCACCGCCCCAATGCCATAAGCCACCTGGCTTAGGGTTTTCGTTGTGACACCAGTGCCGATAGTCTTTTGCCATGGCCGGCCAGCGTTCTCTTAAGCTTAACGCTAATCCTTGATTAAAATGGTCGTTAGGCGCTACGCCATGCGCGATGGCTTGAGCTTTGGTAAGCAGGATATCTCCCGATACATAATTCAACATATTGTAATCCTCAATTCCAACGAGATTGTTTGCGTTGCTATTCGCGTTAGTAATGGCCCTAGACCAGAAAGCGATTGTGCTTGGTTTAGGTGACATGGAACCAATACTCAACTAATTCAAACCAAAATGTTCCCACAGCTTTCGGGAACATAGATACTCATTAGCAAACGATGTACCGAATTCGAATGTAAGAAATCGCACGTTAATGCTTAACTGACGCAGGTCTCAGCGTGCGATATGAAGCGCATTGGGCTGTCGATCGTGCTCAACCGGCCGTTTGATAAAAAACAACCAATGTGCAACCTAAGTACCCCGGCTAAAACCAACTTGTGAATTCTTCAAATGGGATGGGGGGATCAAGAAGTTGGAATAATGGTCCGTTACTCAGATTTTTTATCGAGATGCTTTGTTTTTCGCGTGCTAATCCATCCTGGCGGATTTAGCGAACTCTGAATAACCTCAGCCACCACGGCAGGACTCTTGTGTTATGAGGCAAGACAAGGGCTATTTGATTTGATCAGTCGAATTACCAGGAACAAGTGCTAACCGAAATTGAGCAAAGCAGCGCGGATTTCATTCGCTCAGTGATTCCAGGCCGAAGGCTGGCTGAATTAAAACACAGAGGCACAGAGGTCACAGAGACTAGGCGCGATCGACTCTGTGTTTCAGTGCCTCAGTGTTTCAATATTTCTGTTTTTCAGAGTTTCAGTTATTCGCACCGATGCTATTTCAAGCGGCTCGCGGATTTCATTAGCTCAGTGATTCCAGGACGATGACTGGCTGAATTAAAACACAGAGGCACAGAGCCTTGTCGCGTTCGACTCTG
>JBGSMY010000375.1:0-15669 GCA_041739975.1 Pirellulaceae bacterium | reverse complement strand
GCGGCGGTTGGTGTTCAACGTTCTAGCTGCCAAACTTTGCTTCCTGCCAGCAAGCTGGCAGGGGAGCAAAGTTTGTTGTATAGACGTCAATAAACCAAGGACTTTTCTTTCTTCCTTGTCAGGTAAGCTTTCTGCGTTTTCGTTTTCGTTGGGGCGAGACCGTTAGATTGGTTTCCGCATAGGCCCCGCTTCGACCTGACAAGTTGCGGCAATGCACCTAAAAAAACATGCAAAAGCGATTCTCGAAAGCTGCACGACCTCCAAGCTGGCAGAGAGCAAAGTTTATTGAATGAACGTCACTAAATCCGAGTATGTGTGCGCTCTGCAACAAGTTAGCCGGCCCAGCATTTTTCGAATCGTTAACTGAGAGACCGGTAGATTATTTTTGTTACAAGTCCGGTTTCGAACCGACAAGTTGCGGCGCTGCGCCAAAAAAACATGTAAAGACGCTTATTGAAAACGGCACGACCTCCTTATTGGCAGGAGCGAAAGCTTGATGACTAGAGGCGCTGCCCCCACTGCCGCTGTAAACATCCGTAGCTACTGCCGATATGGATATCGACAGCCACTGCCAATGTGGACATCGGTAGCTACTGCCAAAACATGTAGAAACACAAACATGTTCCCGAGGTTTTGACGAGCGAATGTGTCGCCATTTATAATTGCAAAACTCGGGCGAAGCATTATTTGAATCGATGCAAATTCTTAGGAGCCCGAGTTTCCACTTACGCTGACAGTTATGCAACGTGCATTTTGTCTGAAGCCATTTTCCTAAAATAGGAAACTACCGATGAAAAGAATTCTATGTCTTTTAGAGATCGTTTTACTCACTTCGTTCTGGAGCACAGGCTTACAGGCGGATAACTTCCAAAATCTTGTTGTCAATGGAGAGTTTGAGGAATCGGACGTGACGCTGATTGGTTTTCCCACTTCTATACTGGGATGGCAGACCACCGGCATCGAGTTCGAACTTTGGGACCAAAACTATCTCGGTTCGCCAACTTTGGGATTTGATGGATTAGGGACCGGTCAACATATTGAGTTGAACGCTGACACGCCGGGACACGTTCCAGTTACAACCCAACAATTTGTGATTCCGCAGTTATCAAACAATATTGCAACGTTCAGTTTTGACTCTTGGTTTCGCTCGTCAGGTGAAGACTTCTATTCAGTTTCAGGATCGATGTCCGGAGTGCTCGTGCAGGACACTCAAATCTTTGAAACATACGATAGTTGGTTTAGAACAACGAAGGTATTTGCTATTGTTCCGGGAGAAACGATCACAATCAGTTTTACGTCCGGAATGAACGGTATGGTTGCTGGAGCCCATATCGATCAAGTGTCGTTCGTCATCAGTGCGATTCCGGAACCTGGTACATTCGGCGCTGCGGCCTTGGGGCTAATCTGTGTCCTCGGTCTGAGACGACCGCGATAGCGAACCAAGTTCGCCGGTTTCCATTTATCGTGTGTCGCACAAAACGTTCTATCAGTGGCGAAAATTTCAATTGAATGGCGCGAATACCAGCGATTGATCCTTGATTTACAATTGCCTGCTTGTTCACAGTCACGACACCGGCCGTCATGAAAAAACCGAGAATTCGTCGCTCAGTCGATCAAGGGTTCAGCGACAATTGTTTTTACTCGAAATGCCAAGAAGAATTGCCGAAGGATCGTCGCCAGATTGCGCGCGCCGGGCAGTGCTGTTGCCTATACTGCTCATTTTTCCTTTCAATCTTATTGGTGTTGAGATTCATCTTCGCAGCTTTTGTTTGCTTCGCAATCACTCGCCGATCAAATTCTCCATTGATACTTGGTACAATAGAACGCGGTGATTCATCAAGTCGGCAAGAACCTAAAAGCAACAAAATTCATTGGCTGGAAATAGTAGACTTTTTTCCCCCGCATTTACGCCAATGCTCGAATCGATTTTTGGGGAACAGGATGGCAAACCGAAAGAATCATAAAAAGTTCACCGGTTTTCGTTTTTCAATTCGTGGGCTTTTTTTAGCCATCGTGTTTGTTTCCATTCTGACGGCCTGGTGGCATCATTCCATCAACAGGCCCCGCATCGCTATTGCATATTTGGCTACGCACGCAAATTTAGTAGCCGCGGAATTGCAGACCGTTCAATCCTCCAATCGACCAACCATTTATAAGTGGGTCGCTTGGATATCGGGCCTTGAATATGACCCCGCGTCGGTAACTACGATTCGCAACGGTATGCTGACAAGTCTAGTGTTGCTGCCATGCTTTTCGAACCTGGAAGTGCTCCAAAACTATGCCTTCGTCGACCGCTCAGAGCTACCGTCGCTACTATCATTAACAAAGCTCCGCTTATTGGTATTGGACACCAACGCCAAAGATTTACAATTTCTCGCGAACCTAAGTAATCTCGAAACCCTTTCAATAAAAAGCCACGAACTCAAGGACACAACGGCACTTATGGGATGTCGTCGGCTCGAATCGGTCCATTTCAATGGTTGCCCAATCGAGGACCTGTCGGCGAGCAGTCATCTGCAAAGCATGAAGACGTTATCACTCGCCCAGACTCGGATTTCTGAAATATGCTGGTTGTCTGGACTTACCCAATTAGAAGTGCTTTCCTTAACAAAAACACCTCTACGAAGCCTGGAAGGTATCGAGAATTGTCTGAAGTTGAAACACGTGGACCTCAGCGAGTCGCCGATAGAAGATATCACGCCGCTGAAACGACTAAATCAAATTTCCTTTTTGAACCTCGCGAATACTGCCGTTTTTGATAGCGGTCCGATTCGCGGCCTGACGGAGCTAACGGACCTTGATTTAAGCAATACAAATGTCGCCAACTTAGAGTCGTTGGCAAAGCTGACAAAACTTCAACGCCTCGCATTATCCGGGACGCCAATCACAAGTGAGCAACTTCGAAATGTACCGGTCTTAATCGACTTGAAGACTCGAGAAGAAAATGAGAAGACACGGGTAGAAAATGAAAAAAGGGCGAGTGAGCATGCTGAACGCTTAGAGGCCGAACGTGCGAAAGTTCAGGAACAGTCAACCTTGCCAGATTTGTCCCTAGTGTTTGGACCAGGTACGTCTATAAGCGAAATGACCCATCTAGACCTTTCGAAAACTGAAATTGAGACGATTGACGCATTAAGCAAGCAGAACAATCTAACCAATTTAAATCTTGCCGATACTCAGGTCACAGACATTTCGCCCCTCGACGCTTTACCATTTTCTGAACTTGACTTATCAAATACCAAAGTATCCGACCTATCGAGACTGATGTTACGCGGGATTGATACTTTGAATCTCAGAAACACCCATGTCACGAGGTTGCCATCCGTGAATATCGATGGTGAGCCTGAGTTTGCGTTAAACTCCTTTGAATTACTTGATTTGCGAGGAGCTCCGTTTAGAGATTTCGGACAGCTTGAACATTTGGACGCATACCACTTGGCGATTTCCCTCGACGAGGCGTCCGAAGCACAAATCGATCACCTTGTTACTATCGAGACCCTTACGCTCTACGGCCCCGTATATTCGTCTATCGAACAACTGAAGCCACTTAAGAATCTCAAGAACCTGGAAGTTCACGATCAAATAGCGTTCGAAATTACCGATGCACTGATGGAGCTAAACCTTGAATCGCTGGTATTCGTTCGATCTAAAGTTAACACCAACCGATTGTCGACAAAACATTTGCCCCACAGGGTCGAATATCGTGATTGCCAAATCGACGACCTAAATTGGCTAACTAATTCGAATCTTGAAAGTCTTACTCTAGAGAACTGCACCTTTTCACAATCTTTTGAAATGCCGCTATTACCTCAACTAATTAACCTGACGATCACAAATTCCGGCACGATTCGCTGGCAAGGAATCTCGGCGCTGCAGAATCTTGAAGTGATCCGCTTGGCAGACAACGACATCGGCAACCTAAGTTTTTTAGGTAGGCTCCGGAAATTAAACGTGCTTGACTTAGAGCATTCACAAATATCTGATCTGCTTGAGCTAGGGCATCTTAAATATCTTCGGCACCTCAACCTGCCTCGTCAAAATCTGTCTGACGACGAGCTTTCGGCATTGCGTCGTTTGATTCCACGCTGCCGCGTCTATTATGACGACAAGGAATTTGTTTATTCAGCATTTGGTGGTATTTTTTAGCAAGGAAAGCGAAGCGGTCGGCCAAATAAATCGTTGGTTTACGCTGCACCCTGTCGAAACAAATAGTGTGAGACGAACCATTCGTTGCCGTCATCTATCCCAAACAACTCTGCACACGCTAAAAAGAACATCTTCCAACGATAAAACCAACGCTGGCCTTGACCAACACCATAAATCGACTCCAACAATGGCTCTAACTCTCCCCGCTGTTGATTGAGCCGCTCGGCCCACTGATTGCTCGTTTGTCGATAATGATTACCATTCCATTTCCACTGCTGTTCCAATTGCATCCTCGTCGCGGCACGAGGCAAGAGATGTTGATCAGGCATCATTCCACCAGAAAAAAAATAACGCCCCATCCAATTCGAGGCACCTTGTGGCTCAAACGGATAAGCAAACTGGCGATGGCAAAAAATATGAACAAACAATTTGCCCTCTGGCGTCAACCATTCCGAGATTTGTTCCAATAAACGGCGATGGTTGCGAACATGTTCGAACATCTCTACCGATACCACGCGGTCGAATCGAACGCTGGATTGCCACTGATTGATGTCGCATGTGATGACCTCAATGCGATCGGCCAATCCCCGGTCCCGTGCCACTTGTTCAATGTACTGCCGCTGCGAATGAGAATTAGAAACAGCGGTTATCTTCACTTGCGGGTATTGAGTCGCCATCCACAGCGTTAATGAGCCCCAGCCGCAACCTAACTCCAAAACACGCTGTCCATCTGCTAATTGTGCATGTTCACAGGTCAATTCCAGCGCTCGCTGTTCGGCGCTCGCCAAATCGACTTGTTCATTCTCATAAAAGCAACAGCTATATTTCTTATGCGGCCCTAATACTTTGCGATAGAACGCTGCCGGAACCTCATAGTGTTGTTCATTTGCCTTTTCTGGAACCAACGCCAACGGGCCCGACCAAGCTGGGGCCAGGAACCGATCATTGAACTGTTCCACCGTCTGACCCGATTGACGAAATTCTCGTTCAAGCGTTCGTAACCGTTCGCGTGAGAGCCTACGAATCCCGGCCCGCATGGCAAACTCAGGAACCAGCCCACGCTCCATCAATTCCACAGTTGGGCGAACCACCCAATTGGCTAGACGACTCATCGCAAAACCTTTCTAGGGAACCAAGGAAAAAAAGCGTTCGTCGTTTGCTGATACGTCCGATAGGCCTCACCGCGACTCTTTAAAGACTGAGCTTCGGTATGCGGAATTCCTGTAACTCTCGTCAAGAAATACCACATGGCCAATGGTCCTGCCATTGCCACTAGGCCCCATGGCCACCAGGTCCAAGCAAATAGTACATATGCCCACCAGTGCAACCATTCAAAAAAGTAGTTAGGGTGTCGCGAATAACGCCACCAACCCTCTCGACAGACCTGACCTTTGTTCTGCGGATTCATGCGAAACTTGCTGAGCTGCCAATCTGAAAGCGACTCACCGGCGATGCTAACAAAGCCAACTACTACCGCCAAAGCGTCCAGCCAAGACAATTCGTTCGGATTGAGTAGCGCCAAGAGAATTGGTCCCGAGAACAAGACCATACCAATTGCCTGCATCTGGTAGAACCGAAACATTCTCCATTCCGCCGCGTTGCCCCAAGCGCGTTTCAACTGCAGATAGCGTCCGTCCGGTGCCAGACGATGAAACCGATGCCAAACATGCCACGATAAACGCAATGCCCAAACCGCCACCACAGCCATCACCAACCAAAATCGTTGGGGATGAACATCTAAAGTTAACGCATATAATACTGCAATCCCAGCAACTCCCAAGGACCAAGCGATGTCAACGATTCCTGCATCTCCAGTTCGCCGCTGTATCTGATGAAGCACAACCATCAATAGCGCACCGGCCAGCCAACCGACCAATACGATTCCCAAAATCATCATCGTGGGCCTGCCCGTCCAGCCGTCCACGACGGTGCGGCCAAAGCATTCACCTCATGGCATTCGCTATTGCCGTGAGATTCAATAAATTCTTCTGGCCCTTTGATACCTATTGCCGGCCGCTTCTCGACAGCAGTTAGGGGATCGAATTTCGCCGACTTCATGGCAAATAACAGATGAGAAACATTGATCTGTCGCTCGGCAAAACCCGCTTCGCAATAGGCCAGATAATAATCCCACATGCGAACGAAGCGTTCGTCGTAGCCCAATTCGCGCACCGCATTAATATTTTGCCAAAATCGACGGCGCCAGCGTCGCAAGGTCTCGGCGTAATGTTCAGCGAAATCCTGCAACGAGACCAGCCGCAATTCCGCCGCACTGGCAGCCACAGAAACCAGTCGCGAGATGCACGGCAAACTACCTCCAGGAAAAATGTATTTGCAAATAAAATCTACGCTTCGCAAATGTTGCTCATAACGTTGGTCGACCATTGTGATCGATTGCAGTAGCAGCAATCCTTCAGCGGTCAGTAAACTGCGGCACTTCTCAAAAAATGTCGGGTAATACTGGTCGCCCACCGCCTCAATCATTTCCACCGAAACGATTTTGTCAAAACGTCCCGACAAAGCCCGGTAGTCTTGATCCAGTACCGTAACACGTTCCCTCAATCCCTCATGTTCCACGCGTTGGCAGGCCCACTCATATTGCTCGCGTGAAATTGTCGTAGTTGTAACTCGGCATCCGAAATGTTTTGCGGCGTAACAGGCCAAACTGCCCCAGCCGGTGCCAATCTCGAGCAAATGATCGGTCGGGCGCAGATCTAGCATACGGCAAAGCCGTTCCATCTTGGTTAATTGCGCTCGGTGCAATGATTCTGGATTGGACGTGGGCTGTAAATCTTGAAAGATGGCGCTGGAGTAATTCATCGTTGGGTCAAGAAACAATTGAAACATCTCGTTGCCCAAATCGTAGTGCGCTTGAATATTTTGTCTGGCCGCGCGCGGTGTGTTGCGACGTAGCCAATGCCCCAACCGTTCCACCCAACGGCGAGTCCGCCCCCACACCGAATCCAATCGATCCGTTACCGACATATTGCGAACCATAATGCGAATCAAGGCTGGCAAGTCATCCACCGACCAGTCGCCATCCATCCACGATTCACTGGCCGCTAAATTACCACCTTGAACTAACCGTCGGTAAAACCTGGGGTTTTGAACCCGCACAACCGGCGTATCGTCATGCGAGCCGGCCCCGATGCAATGCTCGCCGTCCGAGTCAATCACCCGAACTCGACCCGATTGCATTTGGCGACACTTGGAAAACAGCAATTTTCGAAACCAACGGTCCCAACCACGAATGGGTTGCAAAGATGGCTCGACGACTTGAATCATTCAAATTCTCCTCAATTGCTTCAATTTTACCGCAAAGGTGTCTGGTTACCGTGTGGTTGTCCCTTGGCCGGGTGCGGTACAAACGGCACTCGTTTCATCCATAACCGCAGCGCATGCCAATAGATTTGAGTGGTGACCGAAATCGTGGCCAAAGGATAACGCCATAACCAACTGGACAGCCGTCGGGTTGTCAAAGCTCGTTGCTCTAATTGCATCGTCACCTCGAACAATCGTTGCTCGTCGCGCGTGTTGACCATCGTGACCGACAATCGATCGCCCGGCGGAGTAATGTGCCACAAATAACTCATGTTCATCTCCATAAATGGCGACACATGAAACACTTTTGGCGTCGCATCACCACTCAATTTCTCGACAAAGTGTCGCGGTTCCAACATATAACAATGGCGCTGACCCCATGGCGTATTATTGACCTCAGCGACAATCCATTCCGGTGTTTTAGCGGCAACTTCGGAAAATCCAAAATAAAATGAAACCGGATTAAACACGTAACCCCAATGACGGACTTGGGTTAATAAACGAATCGGACCGCGGACCGGTCGCCCCAACTGCGTCTCGACCCATTCCGCGACCGTTTGCGACAACGGCTGGTCCACCGGCCCCCAATGGTCGCCTCGACGAAACTCAAGCAATGCTCGTCGCCGCACCGACCATAACCAGCCCTCAGGAACAGCCGACTCCAACTCGCTTAGGTCTAAATAAACCAATCCGAGTCGAGCGCGAAAGCTATGGGGGACAGGTGTCAGACGGCGGTGGCGGACCCAGCCTTCATAGATACAACTGAACATGCTTGATGAACCAATCGCTGACAGACAAACAAAGCACTTTGCACACCATCCTCATGAAATCCATTGCCCCAATAGGCACCGCAATACGAAGCTCGGCCGTGAGCAACCAGCTCTCCCTGCCGCTGCTGATACTCTCGACGGCGAGGGGTAAACACCGGGTGGTGGTACTCGATTTCACGAATACACTTCGCCGGATCAATCCGTTGTTGACTGTTGAGACTGACACAAAACGTATGTGATGAATCCAGCCCTTGCAAGATATTCATGATATAGGTCACCGTGGCTTTATCAGATCCATCGTCCGCCAGATGATAATTCCAGGCGGCCCAGGCGCGCTTGCTCCTTGGTAAGACTGCCGTATCCGTATGCAACCAAGCAATGTTGCGCTCATAAGGAAAAGCGTTCAGGATCTCACGCTCCGTGTCGGTTGCTGCGTGGCCCAAGATTTTTAGTGCCTGATCCGCATGGCAGGCAAAAATTACTTGATCAAATTCGTGCCAGTTGCCATCAATCGTTTGCAACGCCGCTTGCTCATTGTTTCGCTGAAACCCCACAATGGGACAGCGCAATCGAATCCGATCGGCAAATCTTTGGGTCAAGGGCTTGATGTATTGCTTCGAACCTCCCGCGATTACACGCCATTGCGGCCGGTCATTAACGCTCAACAAACCGTGATGTCGATAAAATTCAACGATAAAACGGACTGGAAATTGATCGATAATTGTGGCCGGGCAGCTCCAAATGGCCGATGCCATCGGATAAAAAAAATCGCGGCGAAAATCTTTTGAGAACGGATACTTGGCGAAAAACGCAGCCACGGTTAACGAATCCGGCTCCCCCGCCAGTCGCTGTTCGGCTTGGCGATTGAATCGCAACATTTCGGCCAACAAACGCCAATGTCGCGGGCGAATTAGATTTCGCCGCTGAGCAAACAATCCATTAAGATCCGCGCCACGGTACTCTAGCCCCGTCAAATCGTTACGAACACTGAAGGTCATCGGCGCGGGTTGCGAAGCCACACCCAATTCATCCATCAGCTGACAGAATCCAGGGTATGTTCGATCGTTAAAAACGATAAACCCCGTATCGATCGCGTAGTCTCGGCCACCCCAAGGCACGGTGATGGTGTTCGTATGCCCGCCAATATAGTCACCCGCTTCAAACAGCCGAACGTCATGCTCGACCGATAGGTGATAAGCGGCGACCAAGCCAGAGATCCCAGTACCCACTACCCCTATTTTCATATTTGGCCGGGCTCGCAACAAGAAATAAACAACTAAATGAAACAAAATTTAACGAGACGTTGAGTTAACCATGTGCAATTCAAACGGTTCAATGAAACTACCGTTAGAGTCAGGCCGAGACAACTAACGAAATCGAAAAAACATTGGTGTTTAGGGTTTTTCAGCCCTGCGCCAGCGTGTAATCGTTGGCGGCGGTCAAAAAGGAGAAATTTGGCGTGAGAAATCATACTGGCATTTTTTGGGCTACTGGCATTTTTTGGGCTAATGCGATTTTTTGTGGCGTTTCTTGCCTCGGTATCGCTTTAAGCCCCTTGCCAATTTTTGCCCAGGCCGTGGACTCGCCAACACCTGCCACTTTCAGCAAAACCACAACGTTGGCCTCAACGGACGGTTGGACCCAATGGCGAGGTCCGAACCGCTCGGGCTTTGTCGATTCGAAACCACTAGCCAATCTGGGGTCGCTCGATTCGCTCCAGCCCAAGTACCGAGTAGAGTTGGCCGAAAGCTATTCGGGCCCAATCGTAACCAATGATTTTATCTTTGTAACGGAAACGAAAGATAAACAGTTTGAAATCGTTCGCTGCCTGAAACGCGAAACGGGCGAACAGCTGTGGGAAACAAAATGGGAAGGCTCGATTAACGTACCATTTTTTGCAAAGGCCAATGGGGACTGGATTCGCGCAACCCCCATTTACGATCAAGGGATGTTATATGTTGCAGGAGTGCGTGACGTCCTGGTATGTATCCGCGGCAGTTCGGGTGAAATTGTTTGGCAGTTGGATTTCGTCAAACAATTTAATTCTTCTCCGCCGGACTTTGGTTTTGTGTCGTCTCCATTGGTTCATGGCGATCACTTGTATGTTCAAGCAGGTGCGGCTGTATTCAAACTCAACAAAAGCACTGGCGCAGTCGTTTGGAAGTCGTTTGAAAACGCGGGCGACATGATGACTGGGGGTGCGTTCAGCAGCCCGGTGGTGGCAACTCTATGCGGCCAACAACAATTGATCGCGCAATCGCGAGAAGAATTGGCCGGCCTGGATCTTGAAACCGGCATGGTGTTGTGGAAACAAGCGGTTCCCCATTTTCGTGGAATGAACATTTTGACGCCGTCAATTGTGGGCGATCGAGTTTTTACCAGCAGCTACCAAAACGGCAGCTACTTGTACGAAGTTTCTAAATCTGGCGATCAATTCCAAGTCAAAGAAGTCTGGAAAGGTCCGTCGAACGGATATATGTCGTCGCCTATCGTGCTCAATGGACACGCCTATCTTCATTTGCAAAATCAACGGTTCGCGTGTCTTGACTTGGCGACGGGCAAAGAAACCTGGCGCACCAAGGCTTATGGAAAATACTGGAGCATGATCGCGTCGGGTGATCGTATTCTGGCATTGGACGAACGGGGCGAACTATTTTTGATAAAAGCCAACCCCGAAAAATTTGAATTACTTGGTCAAAAGAAAGTCTCTGAAGAATCCGCGTGGGCTCATTTGGGAATCCATGGCCAAGAACTATTTGTCCGCGAATTAAAGGCGCTCAGTGTATTTAAGTTTTAACGTCGCGTCTTTGAGATTTAACGTTCAAAATTTGGCTCTCCCCGGATTTTAGTGGTAAACAAGATTTAACCACGAAAAATACGAAAAGCACGAACGACGGATTCGGGCGGGCGTCAGTCTGGATGCAGGGAATTGCCGGCAAGATTGAATTCGGCTCGACACGCTCTTTCGCGAGGGTCACACAGCGTAGATCGGCAAGCTTCATCAATCGTAGTCAATCGACTCGATAAACCTGAAATTCGCCCCCAGCCAGCCACTAAAATTCCTGGATAACCCAAAATTTAAATGTTATTGGGAAAGCTTTGCGATTGCGCAGCGACTCTGAGGTCAGCGGCTTATACGGTAGGCGGAACCTACAAACTCAGCGGCTCTTCCGACATTTGGCGTTCTTGTCGCGTCAATTCATACATCGCGTGCAACAACTGAACGTCCATGGTTCGTTGTTGGACATTGCGGCGTTGGAACATACGACGCTGGGTTGCTTCCATCACGGACGGTGGTGATTCCGTTACTTGACTGAACGAGCGGGCGTAATTCACGAAACTAGGGACGTTGGTGGTTACGAACCCATACAACATGCTGCAGACGCCAATTGTTTTGCCGGTAAAGATACTCGTGTTTATCGCGGTCTTGGAATAGTCGCCGATGATGCACCCTAAAAACTGCATTCCGGTGGCAACGCGGTCGTTGCTGTAGTCCATCTTGACTTCGCCATAGGTGTTTTTCAGATCGCTGTTGCAAGTGCCTGCACCAAGATTGATCCAAGAGCCTAAGTAACTGTGCCCCAAAAAACCGTGATGCTGCTTATTGCTGTAAGATTCGATGACCGAGCCTTCGACTTCGCCGCCAATTTTTGTGGTGTGACCGATCGAAACGGCGTCTTTGATTGACGTATATTCATTGATTCGAGAGTTACGGCCTATGTGGATGGGGCCACGTAAAAAACAGAACGGACCAATGGCCGCTTGGTCCTCGATTACAATCGGCCCGGCCTTGGTATTGGTCACGACAAAATCGCTAATTGCCACGCCGCCGGCAACAAATACACCATCAGCGATTTCGCGATAGCCGCCTTGTCGCAATCGATGGTTAATATTTTCGGCGAATGACGACAAGTGGCATCGAATTACATCATGAGGATAGTCTAAAAGTTCGAGTTGCCAAGTTGCGTCGGGCAATGAATCCAAAACGCGGGAAAGCTGCAATTGCCCTTCATCTCCGGCTTCGATCTGAAATTCGTTTAATCGTTCCGTGGGTACAATTGCGGCCGCGACGGCATTACCAAATCGAACCTTGCCAACTTGACCGCGTTCGGCGAATTGTTGCAGGCGAGACAGATTGGAAACGGCGGGAACCAACCTAGCATTGATTGCCAAGGTCAGCGATTGTTCAGACCGCAATGAGTGACAAACATCGGGATGATCTGTTTTGAGCAGTGGTCGCAGATGCGGGCGGACCCAACTGCAATGAGGACCGTACAGTGACAGCAACCAATCTTGCAGCGTATACGAAGCGCAAGTGACTTGGCTGGCGGGTCGTCCCGTGGTTATCGGATACAAACGGTGAACTAGTGCATCCTCAAAGACCAAAACGTTCACAGCAAACTCTCCGTCTTCAAATCATTTATTGCTTTGTCACGCGGCACACCTGCTGGGAATCGATTCGCAGCAGATTGCAGGTGTTACGCCAGCTATGGCCGGATGGTTGTTTTAACAGGAATCGTCAGATTTTCCTATTCGATGGCCGCCAAATTCCGGTTCATACGGGACATGCTCAACCGCCGGCGGTTATCCGACAAGAACAATTGGCGGTCTAGCGAGGATGGGAAGTGAACGTTTTATTGCCAATTCAAACCAACTTAACCCCGGTGATTGTGTACTACTCCTGCACGGATTGGGTGCCAATCGATTCGTAATGAGGCCGTTGCAGAAGCAATTTGAACGACAATCGATCGATGTAATCAATTGGAGTTACCCAAGTACACGATTTTCAATAGCGACGCACGCCAGTCATTTGTTGGCGTTGTTAGAAAAACTGACTTCCCCGGAATCCACCAAATTGGCATCACAGAATCGGTTGCATCTCGTAACTCACAGTATGGGCAGTATTGTAATGCGGGCGGCACTGGCTCAACAAATGATTCCACGCTTGGGACGCTGGGTCATGTTGGCTCCCCCGAACCGTGGATCTCATGCGGCTCGCCTATTAGGACATTGGCTAGGTCGAATCGTGCCGTCTTTGCTTGACTTGAGCGATCGTCCGGATAGTTACGTCAATGGCTTGCCTACGTTTACGTCGTTGAATCCAGTGCCTTTTGCCGTTATCGAGGCCAAACGCGATCGCGTGATTGCTTCCTCGTCCGTGCGGCTTGGGGGCCAATTGGATCATGCGGTAGTCGATTGTCATCACGGCCTGCTGCCTTGGCACAGCGAAACCGGACGGCTGGTCGAGCGATTCTTGCGCTATGGGACTTTTCGCGAAGCCGCCGTGTGTTGCAAAAACTCAATGCAGCTATAATTGGGTTTGCTGGAGAGTTGCCAAGCAACGAGGCCGTGACTCGTATTCGACCCAACGATTGTGTTTATGATTGCGATTCGCCATTTACTTTTCCGTTATCCCAACGCGACCTTCCGGTTGCAAATGGAATCGTTAGAAATTCCCGCCGGTTCACGCGTCGCAATCGTCGGCCCCAGCGGCAGCGGTAAAACTACGCTTTTGAATTTAATCGCCGGCATTGCGCCGGTCACTAGCGGTTCACTGCGTGTTTTCGATCAAGAGCTGTATCAACTGAGTGACGCCGCTCGCCGGGATTTTCGCAGCCGTCAAATTGGTTTCGTATTTCAACAATTCGAACTGGTGCCATATCTGCGGCTACTGGATAACATTTTATTGCCCTATCTGATCAATCGTTCGCTGCGATTGACGGCCGAGGTGCGGCAACGGGCCGAACGATTGGCGGAGCAACTTGGGTTAGCCGATAAACAGCGGCGGTATCTACATCAATTGTCACAAGGCGAACAGCAGCGCGTCGCACTATGCCGTTCGCTGGTCAATCAGCCTCGATTGATTTTGGCCGACGAGCCAACAGGTAATTTAGACGTTTCCAACAAACACAAAGTCCTAGACATATTGTTTGAGCAGGCCGCCGCTAACGGTCAGACTCTATTGGTTGTGACACACGACACGGGGATTTTGGAAGGCTTCGATCGGATCTTGGATTTCAATGACTTTTGCCAAGCGGAGGCGATCTGATGGCCGGCTATTGGCGATTGTCGTGGCAATACGTTTGGTTCTATCGATGGCGCAGCGGATTGTTGGTGGCCTGTTTATTTCTTACTTGTTTCCTACCGATCATGCTGGGCATTTTGTTGCACTTTTTCAATGAACGGGTAGAAGCGCGAGCCCAATCGACTCCGCTGGTTGTCGGCGCCCGTGGCAGCGGTTTGGATTTGACGTTGCATGCGTTGTATTTCCGCACTCCACCGGATCGCAATTTGAATTACAGTGAATATCAATCGATACAACAGAGTGAGTTAGGGCAAGCCATCCCGATTTACAGCCGGTTCACAGCAAAAGGCTATCCATTACTGGGAACTACGCTCGATTATTTCTCGTTTCGCAACTTGAAACTGTCATCTGGGAATTTGTTCACCACGCTAGGGGACTGCGTGATCGGAGCGGAGGTCGCTCGAGAACACCAATTGCAGCCTGGAGATCAACTGCTTTCCGATCGCGAGAATGTGCTAGACATCGCAGGATTGTATCCGCTCAAAATGCGTGTTGTGGGGGTCATCGAGCCACAACGCACTGCGGATGACCGAGCGGTGTTTGTCGACATAAAAACTGCGTGGGTCATTCAAGGACTGGGGCACGGTCACCAAGATCTAGCCAACGAAACTGACTCGGGAAAGATATTAACTCGCGATGAAAAGTCAGTAGTTGCCAGTGCCGCGGTGTTGCCTTACACCGAGATCACCTCGGAAAATATTAGTTCCTTTCACTTTCACGGCGAGATGGCAGAATTTCCGTTGACGGCAATCCTGGTCCAAGCTCGCGATGAAAAGTCTGAGACCATCTTGTTGGGCCGATACCAATCCGATCGCAGTATGGCTCAAGCCCTGGTCCCGCAAGTTGTCATACAAGAGTTAATGAAATTGATATTTCAAGTCAAACGGTTTTTTGACGCAAATAGTATTTTGATTGGAATGACGACAATCATGTTGATGGGGCTTGTCATTTCATTGTCCATTCGTTTGCGCGCTGGGGAACTGCAGACGATGTTCAAATTGGGTTGCAGCCGCCAGATGGTCACTCAACTGATTGGTGCCGAGATTGCCATCGTCGGTTTGTTGATGATTTTTTGTTTGGCGATTGCCGTTCTGATAACGGTATCATTCGCCCCGATCGTGGTGGAGCGTTGGCTGATGAATTAGCCCGTTCAGCAACATGCGGCTACGTACTGCGCCTCTGAACAGTTCTACCGGCGGAGACCAATGTTTCTTTGGTCATTTTCGCTATTTAGGCGCTGCACGACAATAAAGTATCCAAATTGATCTTGCGTTGACCAGCCAGGTATGGGATATCTGTTTGTATGCCGGACGCAGAATTAATCAGGACGATAAATAACAAGTTCAT
>JBGSMY010000374.1:0-5745 GCA_041739975.1 Pirellulaceae bacterium | reverse complement strand
GCGGCGGTTGGTGTTCAACGTTCTAGCTGCCAAACTTTGCTTCCTGCCAGCAAGCTGGCAGGGGAGCAAAGTTTGTTGTATAGACGTCAATAAACCAAGGACTTTTCTTTCTTCCTTGTCAGTTAAGCTTTCTTGCGTTTTCGTTTTCGTTGGAGCGAGACCGTTAGATTGGTTTCCGCACAGGCCCCGCTTCGACCTGACAAGTTGCGGCAATGCACCTAAAAAAACATACAAAAGCGATTCTCGAAAGCTGCACGACCTCCAAGCTGGTCAGGGGGCTTGACACATCCTATTACCAAACCGCAACATTTTATTATGGCAATTCCAAACCCTAATGATTCCGTCGTCAACCAATATGAAAAATTTGCAGCCGTCTACGATAAAAAATGGTCGAGCTATCTCGAGAAATCGATCAGCGAAACCTTAGCCAGACTGCCAATCTCGCAAGGCAGACTACTCGATATCGGGTGCGGAACCGGTTTGTTGCTCGAAAGTCTTGCCAATCAAAGCCCAGGCTTTCAATTGTTTGGAATCGATCCAACCGCGGCCATGTTAGCGGTTGCTAAAAAACGTGTGTCCCAATCGACAACACTCATCCAAGCATGGGCAGAAGCACTCCCTTTCGATGCACAACAATTTGACCCGACGATCTCGTGCAACATGTTCCACTTTATTAAACAGCCGGAATCGGCGTTGGCCGAAATCCACCGTGTGCTCAAGCCAGATGGCTACTTCGTCATTACAGATTGGTGTGACGATTACTGGACCTGCAAATTGTGCGACTTGTACTTGCGAATAACCGATCCGGCTCATGTTCAAATGTATAACCAACGTCAATGCCGCGGTTGCCTGGAAATTGCCGGATTCGAAGTGCTCCAGTTGGAATCTTACAAAATCTCGTGGCTATGGGGATTGATGACGGTGATTGCGCGACCGATCCAAAACAGCGACAAATCTGCTTAACATTGGAGCTGATATATCTAATAGTCGAACAACGCCATCAGCTAGTTTACGATACAGTCCTGAAATTCTTCTGCAGCGAACAGCGGGTCGAGTCGAAATTTTTCTAGCCGCTTCGCTTGACGATAATATCCAATCGCATGAGCTTCCCGCAAGAATTTTTTGGCAAGCTGGAGATGGTAGTTTGCCTTCTCCTGTCCGCCGTCCGACGACGACGGATTTGCTTGCCAGTAATGCCAAGCCATCGCATGGTACTCGGCACAAGAATGAGTGAGCGCGGGGTGACGCGGCCCAGTGGCGAGTATCGTTTCCGCTACCGCCATTGATTTTTCAAAACCTTGGTCCAGCTTAAACTCAAAGGCTTGATCGACAGGCAATGATTCACGAAAGGGCGCCAGTTGACTCATCAGCTGAATGCCCGGCTGTGTTGCTGGATTACTCTCCGCGAACACTTGTTGCCAGATCGTATCGGCTCGTCGTGAATCTCCTGCGGTCACCAGCAAAAGGGCTAAGTTGATTTTTAATCCGCTGCGATAGAGTTGATTAAAACCAACATTAAGGCCTTGTTCGATTTCGCGATCGATCTGGTCGATCCAGGCATCGACAAACGGCACTAATTTATCGTACTCGGCCTTATTAAGATAACTCAACATCCACATCTGCTTGGCATAACCCAGCGTCTGCCATGCTCGCGTCGCTTGTGGAAACCGTTGATCGAGTCCTTGGGCTGCCATTAACAACTGTTGTGCCCGATGTTGGGCGCTATCGAATTTTCCTTGTAGTAATTCAGCACCCACCGTATCGCAACCAAATCCGACTTGCAGAGCCGTTGGTTCGAGGAGTGTTGGATTAGCGGCAGCAAATGCGTTGATCTCTGGTTCGTGTTCAGCACTCCACTGCAGTGCTCGCTCTCCATCTCCGCGAGTTAACAAGGCATTTAGCAAGCTGAGTGCCACTCGATTTTTATCCAAGCGATTTTGGTAAGTTCCATTTGGTGGCCCGGCCAATTTAGCATAATCATTCCAAAGTTCTCGCAAAATCTGTTCCGCCAGCGCCCCGTTTCCCAATTGCAATTCGCAACTGGCCAGCCAACCGCGCGTGTTACTTTTTGTCGAAAGCGCTAGGCGATCTGTAGGTAGAAAACTTAGATATGAATCTGCATATGAGATTGATTTGCGGAAACGGTCGGCCGCTGTAACAACGTCGTTGTTCATCCAATAAGCCAACGTTCCACGGGAATGTTCTATAGAAGAAAGTAAAAGGTGGTCTTGGACGTTGTCGGGGCGTAAATGACGCTCGGCTTCGTCGAGCGCTCGCGCGGCATCGTCGTAAGTTCGCATTTCGACATGCCCGACGGCCAAGCGATGATTGAGCGACACCCAGAGTCGGCGCAATTCGTCGGATATCGAGGGGCCAGTCAGCGCTGCTCGATTTTCATCGACCAATTTTTGTCGAAAAATCAAGGCCTCGGTCGGTCCGGCCACCGTGTGTTTGATTGTGCCTAAATTGTCCATCGCCGTGAGATACCGCAACAAATTGTCCGGATTGGTCGGGCGCAATTCGATCAACGGCTCAAACGCTTTGTCGGCCATGGTCTGAATTTGTTGCCGCACGGCGGCCAAGCCCGGATCTCCCGAAAGGGTTTGCGTCGAAAGTTCGGCCAACAGGTTGATCGTTTGTAACGAAGCATCGAAACGAGCTTGAGCCAACTTGGTTTGCTGACTGGCTTGCGAACCATAATACCAAGTCGCGGCAATCCCCAAGCCGATGGCGGCTATAATTCCAGCCGTTGCGATCGCCAGTCGGGGATCGCGATAGATCCATTTTTGTAGTCGGCCCCACCAAGTAGGCAAACGGGCGAGAACTGGTTTCCCATGTTGCCAAGCGTGCAAATCTTCGCATAGCCCTGCGAGCGATTGATACCTCAATTCCGGATCCTTTTGAATTGCCTTTAGACAAATGGCTTCTAAGGCTGCCGGAATTTGAGCGTTGATTAAACGCGGGCGAGGCGGTTCTGCATCTTGAATTTGTTGTAAGACTTGATGCACAGGGCCGCGAAAAAGTCGAGCACCCGTTAGGCATTCATAAAAAGTAACGCCCAATGAATAAAGGTCGCTGCGAGCATCCAGCGGTTGTTGGTTGCGAGCTTGTTCCGGACTCATATAACTTGGCGTGCCGACCAAGACATCCGTGCCTGTCAAACTGGATTCTTCATCGACAAACGCCGCCAGGCCGAAATCGGTCAAGCACGCATCGCCGTTGGCATTGACCATGATATTGCTAGGCTTGATATCGCGGTGAATAAGGCCTTTGTCGTGAACCGCGGTCAATCCGTCAGCAATTTGCATAATGATGGAAACTGATTTTTCGAACGGCAAATCTTGAGGCGCTTGTATGAGTTCGGCCAGTGAATTTCCCGACGCCAGTGGCATCACTAAGAACAGCCGACCATCCACGGATGTTTCAACGGACAAGATAGAAATGACATTCGGATGGCGGACTTGACTGATAGCTCGCGCCTCGCGCTCCACTCTTCGCAGAACTTGAGCATCGGTGCTGCGGATATATTTAATTGCTACCTGCGTATTGGTTTGTGGATCGATGGCGGCAAAAACGGTACCCGACGCGCCGCGGGCAAGTTCTCGGCAAATTGTGTATTGATTGAGTTGCCCTAGCGATTGTCCATCTGCAGTGGGTTCCAAGCAAATTGGAGGTTGGGCTGGAGAAGTCTCGGACGGCCCGACACAGAGTGCGCGACACATACTATCGACTAATACATCGACTCGTTCATTGAGTGTCCGATTGATGGTCGGTTGTTGATTAGAAAGTGCGATACCCGCTGTAACGAGTTGATCAAGCGTCGATTGGCATTCTTGACATTGAGCCACATGCTGCCGAACACCGGGGCGCGCTTCGGAGTTTAGTTCCAATTGGAAAAACTGCGTCAGAATGTCCGCGCTGGGGCAGTGGCCAACCGCGGTGTTGTTAGCAGAATAACCAGGCGCAGTCATCGCTTAATCGCAATACCTCAACTTCGAGTTGTTTTAGTGCACGTGATTTGGCGTTATAGACCATTTCGATAGGAACGCCAAAACGCAAAGCTACCTGCGCAGCCGGCAATCCTTCTTGCCAGTTTGCCAAAAAAAGTTGCCAAGTCGAATTGGCAAATCCTGATTGGATGTTCTCCAAAGCTTGTTGCGTGATAACCGCTTGAAACTCGTCTACCCATTCAGGATCGGTGTGCACTTGGAGATCATGGTTGCCGATCGGATCTTGCGACTTTTTTTGATTTTGCCAAAACCGAGCGAGTCGTCGCCAAGTGATCGTGGCCAGCCAATCGCGGAAACGTCCCTTTTCGGATTGGTACTCAAAACTGCGGATGCTCCTTGCGACTTCGATAAAGACCTCTTGAGTTATGTCTTCTGCGTCCGAAGGCTGAAGTCCGCGGCGCAGGCAATAACCAAAAACGACTGGCGTGTAGAGCGAGAAAAACTCGCGCCAAGCCACATCTTGGTGGTCGCGCAGGCGCACCAATAGGCTGGAACGAGTTTCGCTGGACGCAATCGGGTTCATGAATAAGTTGCTCGGTTGCCAAGGAATCTCGCGGCGAAATCGAAAAAAATTCGCCAAAAACAAGTCGAATTTGAATAAACAGGCGAAAAGTGGCTCAATCAGGGCTCAAAAAAAGTCTGCAAAGTTCCGCATTTTTTAAAAGGTGAGAATGCGGAGGGCAAAGTCGAGAACAAAACAAACGAAACAATGCGGACTGCTCAAAAGTTTTTTGGCAAACCAATTGGCTAAACGACAGCAATGCCTAAGGCGAGGTCAAGTGAAATTGTTGTCAAACATCGGTAAATATTAAATTTTATTTGCGAGAATCGATGAGCCCCCGGCAAGTCAAGGTAGAAGGGTTCAGTACTTTGTCATTTTTTACCTTTGCATTTTGGGGAAGACCAAACCAATGAAGATACGTCGCCTATTATTTAGAAAAGCATCCCAATGGACCAAGCGGATGTCAGTGCCCCGCCTGTTAAGTGCCGGGGCCATTGCAATGGCACTGGGAGGCGCAAGTTATTTTACTCCCGTTGCCTATGCCCAAACGGTATGGCAAGGAGGCGGAAGTGGAAACTGGAATGTCGCGGGGAACTGGTCGGCGGGAATCCCCGATTCTTTAACCAATGCCATCATCGACAGCGATGGCGGCACCAATGCTACGGTGTTTGTTAATACGTTTGGGCAAGTCAATAATATAACGATCGATCTCGGTGATACGCTGCAAATCAACAATGCCCAGCGGCTCAGTGTGTTTGGCGGATTATTCAGCGATGGGTTGTTGCAGGTCGGTACTACAGGGTCCGCAACCTATTTTCAGCCAGTTGGCGCAATTACTTTGAGCGGTTCCGGCATTTTGGAATTGATGGGACCTCAAGCTTGGTTGTACGACAATCAAAATCTCAATGCTGATTCTGATCATTTGATAAATGGAGCGGGGCATACGATTCGCGGCGTCGGAAATATTGGTTTTGGAAATTCGCTGCAAATCACTAATCACGGTTTGATCGACGCCAATGTATCGGGTGGGACACTCAATGTTTCGCCCAATAGTTTTGGCTTGGTCAACACCGGCGTGATGCGCGCCAGCAATGGCGGCAACCTAAACTTGAATGGTGCCAGTTTGGGTTCAGGGGCAGGGCGAGCGCACTATTTTACGCTGAAATTCCGAGAATTTTGAACAGGTAGGACTCGTCCCAGGCACACTTTAGTTTTCGTTGTCTCACACTTTCT
>JBGSMY010000354.1:0-6574 GCA_041739975.1 Pirellulaceae bacterium | reverse complement strand
ATAACTTGATCGCATTCGGCAAAAACCAGCCAGCCGGCAACTTGGCCAGTCGTTGGCAATCGTAAAAACCTAGTTGCCGCCCGACGATAGGCCTCAAGTTGTGGTCGGTGATAGGCCACCCGCGACAAAACGGCCTCACTAGGAATCTGATCGGTTTTCAAGTCTAAAAACTCCGCGGCCACCAATCGCGAGCCTTCGTAAATCAGCACCAGTCGATCGATAACTCCTTCCAAAATGTCGTCTGCGGAAACGGCGATGGAAAAACGGCGTTCGTTTTGTACGACAAATCGAAGCGGTTCGATCATCGGCCGCGAACTGGGGTACCATTTTTTCCAAGCCCGTTCGCTTGCGCGCTCCCGCAAATACATCGCTGCTAACTGAGGGCGTTGGCAAGCTTCACGAAAACTTTGAATAACGCCTGCCGCCCGACGCCCTGTAACGCCAAGCGTTTTTAAGCGGCCGCGCAACATGGCATCACTAGGTGGCGACTCCAACCATTCCAAACATTGAAAACAAGCGTGAATCCATTGACCTCGCAGACGCGCCTGAAGTTGTTCCCGGTCGATCCATTGGTTTCCAAGTCGACGCCCAGCTGACGCCCGACGAGATTGCTGCGAAGGGCTGGTGGATAACTCGCCGCTAACGCGTTTCGATAAACCGGTCGTTGGCAATTGCAAACCTATATCATGAGACGCCGCTAAACGATAAAAATGTTCCAATCGCATCGCATCAGATTGCTTCGTTTCCCGCGAACTTGTCGATTGTTGACTCACATGCTGCTGTGCCCAATCGGGATTTCCATGAGAGTAAACGACATTGTCTACGGCTGCCGATTCGACCTCTGAATTTGCCTTTTCAATTTCAGTGGCATCTACTTTTGCTCGTCCGCGTTTCGAACTGGTTTTAGTTAATTGGTCGCCTGCGGCCATTGAGTCTTCGTTTGAAGGAGGCATTGGCAAAGTGGCGAGCAAAACACCTGCAGGACTATATTGAGTTGATTTGGCTTTATTTGATACGATCAAACTCAATTGATGAATGGCTCGCGTCAACAGCACATATAAGACACAGAGTTCTCCCTGGACAGTGTCTTGCTCGGATTTATCGAAAGATTTGCGAACGTCATCCGGCAAGAATACCCGTTGATCGGCAGCAACGGATCGACAAACAACATCGAACAATTGGTCGGGTGCAGGCCGCGTGAAGACAAATTCCGAAGCACGTGTTGTCCAACTGGATTGCCGGTTCATGACTGGTGCGATCACCACATCGAACTCAAGACCTTTCGAGGCATGGACGGTCATGATTCGCACTCGAGCCGAAGCGGCGTCGATCACGCGTTGTTGCTCAATGTAGGCCACAAATTTGCTCGGACGTGATTGCCAAACGGGATCATCATTCAGAGCGATATCCAGTAATTGTTGCATTCGCAATACTTCACGTTGCGTTGTGATCATTGCCAGATGTTTGGCCCAGCTTTCAAGAACATACGACAGTCCGTGTTCGGCAATAATTCGCCGCCATCGGGCGGCCGCACCGTGAATAGCTCGCAAATTGGCCGCTTGAGTTTGGCAGGTTTCGGGGGCCAATCCAAACTCGTTGGCCAGTAAAGAATGGGAGATCAAAAATCGAGCCGGACCGTCCGCAGGATGGTCAACCAAAGTCGCCGCAGCCAATAGCGTGTTAACGGCCACCGAATCGGTCAGTGGATTGCCACCTTCTTCACTGGCCGGTATGCCGCGCAGTTGCAATTCATGGCGCAATAAGGCAATCGGTTCATTGGCACGCACCAACACTCCAATTGAGGTTGTCGGGTGCGCCCGAAATGCGCGCTCGATCTCCACTACCGTCGCGTTTAGCACCGGATCCAGCGTGCTTTCATCGGCCGTGTCGCGAGGCGCTGCAACCTGGATGAGTTGCACCCAACCAGGTAAATCTCGTTTGGCCGTGGCGTGAGAAGGAAACTTGGCTTGCCAATCGCGTAAGACTTCTCGATCGACCGTACCGCGACTGGACGCGCGATTCAAGTTTTGAAATACTCGATTTACGGTATCGATAACCGGCTGAGCTGAACGATAACTTTCGACGAGTGGCGGACTGGCGACCAATCGATCTCCCAATCGTTGTTCCACAACATCAAAAATAGCCGCGACCCCGCCCCGCCAACCGTAAATTGCTTGCTTGCGGTCACCTACACAAAAAAAAGTCCCCCCGTTTGTTTGGTCACTAGTTGGCCGCGTTACTTGATCGGCAATCGGTTCGATAATTCGCCACTGTTCGGGCGAAGTATCTTGAAACTCGTCGAGCAATAAGTGTTCCGCCGCTTGGTCGAGTCGAGCGATAAACGAAGCTCGGTGTTCAAGAGCTAACCGCGAAAGCAACCAAGCAACATCATCAAATCGCAAACTACCTAACGCTTGTTGACGCGGGAATAAAGCTTTGGCGTATTGGGCAACGAGTGAAAGTGCCGCTTGATTGCGGCAGTCGAGTTCCCAACACACATAATCGCGTACTAACGACGCAAGTTCTTGCGCTGGCGGTAACAATTCCCCGGAAATCGGCCCATAATAATCAAATTCGCCGGCATAAATGCGCAACAGCAACGTGGAACTCCTCAGCGTGTCCCAGTCCCCTGCCTCTAAGGCATCTAAATCAGCTTGCCATCTTTGAAACTGTCGATTTGTCCCGCAGATTCCTCGGCCTCGCTGCAAAAACTCTTGAATTCGTTCGTCGGTCGGACGTCGATACTGCGATAATTTTCGCCAAGCCGTAGGCTGCGATTCTCGATGAACTTGATAAATAACATCGACGGTCTGTTGAATAACATCCCCCACACGGCGACCGGCATCCGCATTAGAAATCAAGTGCAACAGCGACGTCACTTGATCGTCGACGAGCATCGACTCGACGGCTTGATATTTGATATCTTCAAGTGTGGCCTCTTCCGCAATTTGCCAATCAAAAGGCAACCCAATTTCGGCCGTAAATGACTGGGCCACGCGAAAAAAGTAACTGTCGATCGTACCAATCTGCAGGCGATGTAGACGTCGAGCCAAGTTCCGCAGTAACTCAAGGGCTTGTATCCGATCTAGAGGCGAACCGACAAACCGACTCAGTTGTGCGGCGTGCCGTTCATCGGACGCGGCCGCAGCCAATCGTTGAATAATCCGATCCAGAATTTCACCAGCCCCTTTGCGTGTAAACGTAACGGCAAGTATGGAATCGCATGTAACTCCGCGGACTAACAAACTCAAATACCGATTCGAGAGGGCAAATGTCTTGCCGGTTCCCGCTGATGCTTGTTGGATTGTGTTTGGCAATCGGGGTGGCGATATCGAATTTACAATTAGGGTGCCCTCAGCTGAGGAATTGGATGTCATCGTATGACTCCTGGCGTGGTCACCACTTCATATTTCTGCATTGCGGTATCTTGGCAGATTGCCGCCAATTCCCCGGCAAACTCTGGGATATCTGGGTTTGGTGGCCAAAACTTTTGGGCTAAAATGTTGCACATGATCGATTCCGCCAAACGGTCCGATTCTTCCAGTTCGGCAATCGACCATTTCGACAAATTAAAACTGACATCCTTTAATCGTTTGGGCAACAAAATATATCCAGTCAACATCGAATCAAAATAATTCGTCGCTTGTGGAAGAGCATGCACGACTAAGTGCCTGTACAGTGGTAATTGTAAATCGATCCATTCGTTCCCTCGCCGATGAGCCTCTTGAACTTTGGTCGCCGAATCACTGGTCTTGTAATCCCAAACGGCAAACCGACCATCCGCATGTTGGTCGATTCGATCGATCTTGCCAACAATCTCAAAGGTCTGATCGCCGATTGTCCAAGGCATTTTTACCTTGCTTTCGACTGAGATTATTTTCCAACCGTCTTGCGCTTGCTTGGCCTGAATCTCAGCAAAGGTCTGAAGCCGCAAGCGAAGATTTTCCAATTGGATTCTGACGGCCGGCACTTTATCTCTTACCGGTAGAGCCTGACGCCTGCGATCGAGTTCGCTTGACAAAAATTGAGCAATTTCGCCTGATTCCGTCGAGTCTTTGTATTTCGATTTGCCAAAAGCTTCAAACACATCGTGGGCTAAACCACCAAATGCACCGCCGTCGAGTTCTTTGGTTTGATCCGACATCGTCTGCAGCCCCAAGATGCATTTCAAATAATATCGATACGGGCATTTGAGGTATTCGCGGAAATGAGTCACGCTCAATGATTGAATCGCTTTAATATCCACGGGACGTGGAATGGGCTGCGTTTGTTGTAACGGGAATTGCCGAACTGGACTAAGCCATATTTCTTGGGTTGGCGTTCCGCGATGCGAAAAGAAAGCTTGACTGCGGCGCACTAAGGCCTGATCGTCGGCGTTGAGCAACATCCGGCTGATTCGCAGTGGGTCATTGGAGCGATTTCGTCGACCGGCGATTAATAACAAATGAGGTGTCGATTGCCGTATGAGTTCCAGCGCAAACGTATCGCGCACCAGACGTCGATCTTCGTCAAGTATTCCTAATTTCGTCCTCAACGATTGCGGCAAATAGGGATGCGAAGGTTCCGGAGAGGGAACCACTTCGTTGTTCATCCCGGTGACAATCTTAAATTTCGCTGGCGAAAGCGGTAGGTCGAGCCAGCCGACAAGTTCAACGGGTCCCTGCAGTTGCGGGGTGCGCCAATGATTGGCGGCTGACAACGACAACAGCAGCGGCAAAACATCGGCCAAAGTAGCGGTAAATTTCCAATCGTTAGGCAATTGTTCGAAATCAACGGACGCCTGGAATAAAGCTTGAGTCGCAGCTGACAATTCGCGGTCAACTTCCGACTCCGTCGAAATGATGCGGTCGCCATAACATGTTTGCAAAAACTGTTGGACCGCACCTCCCCATTTAGCTAGAGTCTGATTGAGTTTTAGAAATGGTTTGATCCAAGCAAGCAAGGTTCGATGAACCGCCAACATCGTTTGGTCGGCCGGGGATTCCGACTTTAACGTCCATGATTTAAGCGGAACGTCCCAGGGCAAATGTTCGTTTTGAAATTGATCGATCGCCGACAACCATTGATCGTTTTGCAGCTCATGGGAAATATGGTCGTGGCAATCGGGATGGCGCAGCAACATGGCCAAATGGTGAAAACGCGGCTCGGCCAGCCATTGTCCGATCAAGCTTAGCAAGCGGCCCGGGAGTGTCTCCTCAATAGACCTTTCTTGATAGGCCTGCGAAACCCAATGTTTCGCAGCAAATACTCGCAATAAAGCCGGTTCAATTTCCGGATCCGGGACGCCCACGACGATTCCTCGAGTGAATTCCAGTTGTGCGGCGAATACGGATTGCCATTGTTCGATTTGTTGGGCCGTCATCACCGCTTGATCAAGCGGTCGATCAACAATTTTGATTTGATCGTCGGACACACTCGTCCGCCACTCACGCCAAAAATCCGGATTTAGACTCCCCCATGGATCAAACCCAGCAGCGATAGAGTCGTTACCGAACACCAAAGCCGTTACCCAAGGGCTTACCGCATGTAACATACTTTTAGTCGCCGGATTGAGGTCAGCCGTACCGACGAGCACTATCGGTCGGTCGATGCGGCACAGTCCACGTCGAATTGCCGCATTGCGCGCCGCTTGAATGTCCCAATAACCCAATTCCAACAACTTGGCGTAATAATGCGATTGAACTTGATCCAAAATCCGCCAGCGGCGAATGTCAAGGAATTGCGGATCACCCTCAACACGCTTTCGAACGCTGGAAAAACTCATAACTTCAGTTGCCAACCGCTCGTGCAAAGCCTGAATTTGTCTGGCGATATCGAGCAATCGCAATGGGTCTCCACGTTTATAGCCCGGCAACAAATAATCTAAGTCTTGGTCGTTTAAATTCTCGATGGCGGCGATCCATGTCAACCGCTGTTCCAAAGGATTGGCAAACGGTTGATCGTTGTCGTACAAGTATTCCGGCAAATCAGCGAGAGACACGTATTCTGGTGGAATTAAATCCAGTTGAATCACATCAGTGAAATAACTTAACGACCTAGCAAATTTCTGTCGTGATTGACTGGTCGGCAATACTACCAAGTACTCACTTAAATCAAGCGATTGATAGGTTTGGTCGCCGCGCGGATTTACTGAATTCAATATGCCATTTAACCAAGGGCCAAAAATATCGGGACGTGACTCAGTCAACAGCCAAAGCGCAGCTAATTCCAGAGGTGCAACACCAGGCTGCGATAGCCCCCACGCATTCGAATGAAGTTGACCTGACTCTACAAGACTTATCAACTCATGCTTTGAGTCGTTTGTCAAATCGTTAGACGCGTGACTAGAAAGCTCGAAAAATACCGGTGACGAATTCCGGGCGCTTGTCAGTAGACTTAATAACCCACTAGGCGGCTGGTAGTTTCCTAGAAACACGCGTCGTGACTTAGTTTGTTCCGCCCTACTCATTCTACATTCCCTGCAACTTAACCAATCGGCTCATTGAATACCCATCTCAACACAGCCATCTCAACACAGCCATCTCAACACAACCATCTCAACACAACCATCTCAACACAACCATCTCAACACAAC
>JBGSMY010000353.1:0-10700 GCA_041739975.1 Pirellulaceae bacterium | reverse complement strand
GGCCTTGTTCGGTATTCATATCTAACGGATTGCCGATACGGCGTTCTCGATTCATGGCGGAGACTCGTTCGACGAATTCGTCATGAATGGACTCCTCGACAAATACGCGACTGCCCGCACAACAACATTGACCTTGGTTGAAATACAAACCAAAATGGGCACCGGCAATAGCCGCATCCAAATCGCTGTCGGCAAAAATAACGTTGGGACTCTTGCCTCCCAACTCAAATGTCAGTCGTTTCAACGACTCGGCGGCATTGCGCATAATGATCTGAGCGGTTAAATGCTCGCCAGTAAAAGCGATTTTATCGACTTGGGGATGAGCCACCAAAGATCCCCCAGCTGTGGGACCAAAGCCTGGTACCACATTGATAACTCCATCAGGTATTCCGGCTTGTTGCGCCAGATCGGCCATCTTGAGGCAAGTCAGCGGCGTCTGTTCGGCGGGCTTCATAACAATAGTGCAACCGGCGGCGAGGGCTGGTCCCCATTTCCAAGCCGTCATCAACATCGGAAAATTCCAAGGTATGATTTGGCCAACCACACCGACCGGTTCCTTCCGCGTGTAACACAAATAATTGCCGTTGATCGGAATCGTCTGCCCATGAATCTTGTCGGTGTACCCTGCATAATAACGCAAACATTGGATTGTCAGTGGCAAGTCGGCTGCTCGCGAATCTTTTACCGGCTTGCCGTTGTCCAGTGATTCCAGGGCAGCCAATTCTTCCTGGTTTTCTTCGATCAAATCGGCCAACCGATACATCAATTTACCGCGTTGCCGCGCATCCATTTTGCGCCATGGGCCCGTCTCAAAGGCCTTGCGAGCAGCTTTTACGGCTTCATCGATATCAGCGGCGTCGCCTTCCGCCACATCGGCAATTTTTTGTTCGGTAGCTGGACAGTAAGTCGCAAACGTCTTTCCACTTTTGGCTGGCACCCATTTGCCACCGATAAACAACTGCGTGCGATCGATCGCGGGCCGTGCGACTTCGTTGGTTGTTTTTCTTTCCAATATCGTTGCCATGCGTTTGTCTCCAATTACTACATAATGCCACTCGGGATCGGATTGATCGCCTTTATTCTAGCCCCTCGTTTACCCGAGATGCAATCAGTCAAGACAACGAGTCAAAAAATTTTGACCAATTAGGTTAAATTTTTATTGTCGACCGTTTATGAAGATGTGCCGAGGAAACGATTGGCAAGTTGATCATAGGGCGAGCCGTTTGATGCCTCGGCTAAAAATTGCTGGAGTCGTTGGCGGAATATTGCCAGCTGTGCCCGCTGTAAGTCCTGCAGTTTTTTGGCAAACCCACCGCGATCCACCACCTGACAGCCGGCGGATACTTGCTCTTCTAGCATTCCGATCGCACCCTCGGGAGTTGTAATTACCGGCACACCATACGCCAACGATTCGACATTTTTGATTTTTAAGCCAGTCCCCAATCGTACAGGATTGAGCGTCGCATCAAGTTGCCGATAAAACGTGCGCACGTCTTCGACGACTCCCAAACATCGAATCGTCGAGCAAAGTCGATCGTTCAACCGATGCCGCCAATGTTCATCGAAATGTTGACAAATTCCACCGGCAATAAGCAACTCATAAATTCCTGGCCGATTGCCCACCACATTCGGCCAACATTCACCAAGCAACCAATCGATCGATTCCCGATTGGAATCATTGGCCGAAGCGATGTAACCAAGGACCGTCGCTTGGTTGATGTTGTCTTGAGGGGCAGCATGTTTTGCCGTTGAAGACGATTCAATTGCATTTGACATTTTCGTCGGTGTGGCGATAGGAACATCATGGCCGACGACTAAGACCCTTGAAGTATCGACATGGGTTTCGATAAACCTCGCTTCTTCCGCCTGGATGGCCAGAATCAGATCGAATTGATTCCAGGCCGCAACCTCTTGAGTCAAATCGATATCTAGCCAATGTGGCAAACCGGCCCCCAGAAACTGGGCCTGACGGCGATGCAATACATCATGCGTATCGACCGCACATAAAGTTTTTTGCCTTACGCTCTGAGGCAGCGATTCCAACAGGTAACTCATCGTGATGTACTGGCATAAAATTACTTGCGGCCGAAAGGACTCGACCGTTTCCAAAAATTTATCCCCGGCAAAAGGCCATCGATAATCGTCCAACGTCAGGCTGTGACGAATCTCTGGCTTCGAGTCCGATGAATGACCACCATCGGTTACAGCCGCGTTGGAATCACCTTGAGCGGACCGTCGCTGACGTGTGCGATCCCATTGATTCCAAGTCGCTTGCCAATACCATCGGACTTTGGCCAGCCAGCGAGTCGGCGGATCATTGGAATCAAAACGAATGATCGTCCAAGGTTGTTCCAGAGTGGCAGCGCTATCCGATTCCGACCACGGACCCAAATAAAAAACCTGTAAAACAAATGGGCTTGCGGCAAAATAATCCACCAGAGCCGCAATGCGCTGTTGTGCACCGTCGCGGCGGCGCCAAAAGGGAACATCGGTGGGCATCAGAATTCGACAGGGCGTAGACATGAATCGGTTAGCTCGCAAACGGCCAGGACTTGCCCAAAGCAGTTCGTTGGATTCCAACTAATTGATCGATTCCCGCTTTGGCTAACTTTAACATCGCCGCCAATTGTCGGTCGGTGAACGTGGCCTCTTCACCAGTCCCTTGAATTTCAACAAATCGCCCGCTACCTGTCATAACAACGTTCATGTCAACATCCGCGGCGACGTCTTGTTCGTAACACAGGTCTAAGCAGGGTTTCCCATCGACGATGCCGACACTGATTGCCGCCAAGGCATCTTTTAGTGGATAACGATTTGGGTCCGGCAAAAGTTTCTTAATCGATTCGATGGCATCAACCAGCGCAATTAAACTGCCATTGATGCTGGCCGTCCTGGTTCCTCCATCGGCTTGTAAGACATCGCAGTCGATCAACAATTGACGGGGCCCCAGTGCGTCCAAATCGACGACCGCTCGCAAACTGCGGCCGATTAAACGTTGAATTTCCGTCGTCCGGCCATCAACTTTTTGGCGGTCTCGCGCTTTTCGCTGCGGCGTGCTGCCCGGCAACATACTGTATTCCGCCGTAATCCAGCCGCTACTGGCGGCCGACCCCATCCAAGGCGGCAGTTTTGGGTCAATGGAAACCGTACATAACACCACCGTCTCTCCGCATTGATACAGTACGCTGCCTGGCGTTTGTTTGGTGAAGCCCCGTTTGATTTTTACGGGTCGCAATTCGTCGGTTCCTCGCTGCATGGATTGTCCTAATTGGGTAGCTGAACAACTTGAAAATGTTATCATAACACGTACCAGGCAAAGTTCGTGAGCCGGGGTAATTTCGAACACAGTGAATGGCTTTCATTCAGCCAGGTTTTTGTTTTTGCAGGAGTTAAGTCGAGATGAACGAAAGAGTACCGGAAATCGTGGTGGATGATGATTGGAAGTCGAAAGTTCAAAAAGAAAAAGAACAGTTGTCGCGAGCAGACGACAAAAACCAAAACGCACCGGAATATCCACCCGCTGAGTTTTCTCTATTGGTGTCATCATATGCCACTCAAGCCATGATGGCGCTGGGCATGATGCCTGACCCTTATACTCAAAAGGTCGAAGTCAATCGGCCCTTAGCCAAACACTTTATCGATATGTTGGGAGTAATCGACGAAAAGACCAAAGGTAACCTTTCGCGCGATGAACAAGAAATGATGACCGAAACCCTCCATCAACTGCGTTTGATATTTCTCTCGCCACCGCCCATGGTGCCCACGCCGGCGGAAAAACCCCCTAGTTCCATCATTTTGGAATAGCCAAAATACAATTGCGAATTACGAACCAACGCCGCGAATCACGTTTCCAATCGCAGTCGTTTTACCGACTCGGCTAAAAGCCCGACTGCTAAATCGATTTCAGCTTCCGTGTTAAATCGGCTCAATCCAAATCGCAAACTACATCGAACTTGGTCAGGATCAAGTCCCATTGCTTGCAACACGTGACTTGGCTCCGTGTTGGTTGCCGTGCAGGCACTGCCGGTCGATGCACACAACTGCGGCGTATGGATCATGAGCGAATGACCATCGATACCCGGGAACTGACAATTGAGATTGTTGACCAATCGTTTTTGCGGGTTGTCTAACGGTGGGCCGTTGATTGGCAATCCTCCAACAGCCGTCGACAAGTTCTGATAAAATCGATCGCGAAGCTGGCGGGTTTGTTCAAATAAACTGGGCATTTCGTTTATTGCCAACTCCATTGCCAGTGCCATGCCAACAATTCCAGGAGTATTAAGCGTTCCGCCTCGACGTCCCGATTCTTGTCCGCCGCCGTCCATTTCCGGAATCAAACGCACGCGCCTTTTCGAATGCCTCGTAAAAAGTGCGCCGACGCCTTTTGGCCCATGCAGCTTGTGTGCGGTAAAACTCATCAGGTCAACCGGCAATTCATCGAGTCGAAGAGGTAATTTTCCTACTGCCTGCGTGGCGTCGGTGTGAACCCAAATCCCCTCGCGACGTTGGCAGATCCGACAGATCTCTGTTAATGGTTGAATCACGCCGATTTCATTGTTAGCCAACATGACCGAAACCAGAAATGTATCGGGCTGAATTGCTTCAACCAATTGATTGAGATCAATTTGACCGGCGTTATCGGATGTATTTGGCAGGACGGGAAGCCACGTCACTTGAAATCCTTGACGCTGCAATTTTTGGAGCGGGCCGATTACCGATGGATGCTCGCTCACCACCGAGATAATGTGACCGCGACCTTGTCTTTGAGCAAGACCCTTGAGCGCCAGATTGTTACTCTCCGTCGCACCGCTTGTAAACACAAATTCATTAGACTGAGCCCCTAGCGACCGAGCGATTTGAAATCGCGCCGACTCCACGAGATCGCGGGCCTTTTGACCGAGCGCATGCGTCACACTATGTGGGTTTGCATAGTCTTGTTGCCACATTGGCACCATGGCTGATACGACACGCGGGTCAAGTGCCGTGGTGGCATGATTGTCGAGATAGATTGGCGTGTCTACAGTCGAGACCATGTCAAATTCTTTGAGAGACCACTCAGCCGGTAACCGCGTTAAACCAAGTACCCGCGTTGGAATCTAACCGCGACTGGAGCTTTATCGCGTGACCACACGGCCGTCCATTAAATGGATCCGCACGTCAGCCCGCTGAGCGATATTTTCGTCATGCGTGACCATCACCATGGTGAGCTGCTCTTCGCGGACCAGTCCCAATAAAATATCCATCACGAGCGTACCATTTTCTCGATCTAGATTACCAGTCGGTTCGTCGGCCAACAAGATTGTCGGTGACATAATCAGCGCACGAGCAATCGCCGTTCGCTGCATTTCACCACCCGACAGCTGGTTAGGTTTGTGGTGCAGACGGTGTCCCAGACCGACGCGTTCCAGCAACTCAGTGGCTCGTTGGGTCAGCTCGCGGCGGCGTCTCCAATAGCTCCAAATGCCCAATTCCACCATGCGGGGAACGAGCACATTTTCGAGCATCGTCAGTTCCGGCAACAAATGATAAAACTGAAAAATCATTCCGAGCGTTTGATTGCGAAGCTTGTCGCGGTGACGTGGTGGCAGGTTGTCGATGCGACGTTGCTCAAACCAGACTTCACCTTGATCAGGCGAATCGAGTGTCCCAAGCAAATGCAATAAAGTACTTTTGCCGGAACCACTTTGCCCAACAATCGCCGTAAATTGTCCTTCGGGAATTTCTAAATCAACCCCCTTGAGTACCGGAACCGCTACCTTATTTTTGCGATAACTTTTGGTTAGTCCAACGGTTCGCATTGCCAGCGGTCGCACCAGCTTTAACGCTGAGGCGTTGCGATGGGTAGCCTTTATCGACAACGGGGCTCCCCCCTCACGCAATGGGTCAGCCTGATCTGAGCTTCTCTGAACCAATTTACTCATAGCGCAAAGCCTCCACAGGACGTAATCGAGCAGCACGGATCGCAGGCAAGACGCTGGCTGAGACCGCAATCAATACGGCCCCAAAGGCCACGCCAACAACCATCCAAGGTTCAACAATCGTCGGTATTTTCGAAAAGTAATAAATGGTCGGATCAAATATCTCTTGACCCGTGATCACACCAATCAAATCAGCAATTTCATTGATGTAGGCGACAAAGGCCAACCCTAAGGCAATTCCAACGCCAGTGCCAACGGCGCCCAAAGAAAGTCCATAGCCCAAAAAGATGGACATCACGCCACTGCTCGGCGCTCCCAACGATTTGAGCACGCCGATGTCTTTTGTCTTTTCCACCACAATCATGAAAAACGTCGCCAGAATCCCAAAGCCCGCCACAGCAATTATCAAGAACAACAAGATGTTCAAAATCGTCAACTCCATGTTGACCGCACTCAACAACGGACGCTGCAGGTCTTGCCAAGTCTGAATGACATAGCCCCAAGATTCCGGTTGCAATTCGCGACGCAATTTGTCGCGAACAGCCGCCAAGTCAGCCTCGGGTTTGAGCCGGATTTGAATGGCCGAAACCGTAGTATCGCCTGTGATCGGATCAATCATGCCTCGTAGTTTTTGCAATTTCCGCAGCGGCATGAACGCAAAACTCGAGTCGTACTCATGCATATTCGAACTATAGAAATCAACGACCGTACAATTCTCAGCAATCGGTGTTGGGTTCTGGCCAGCTGTGGGCAAAGTCACTCGAACATCGTCGCCTGGCACTAGCAAAAATTTTTCTTCCGTCTTTCCCGTTTCCGGATCGATGATCACGCGACTGCCGATGGCAATCCCGAGGATGATGCCCGTGTGCTGATGCCGTCGGGCGTCAAAGATTTGGTCAGCGGTGGGTTGTGGACGCAGCCCTGCCTCTGGATCAAACGCCGTGACGGACTGCACGATCGCCTGAGTGCCAGAGGAATCATCGCTGCCCTCAACTTGATATTTTTGCAGCTGGTCTAATTGTGGGACCGAATCCGGCAAAGGAACAAAATTGATTTTAGCCGTTTGACCGTTTGTTGTAGATTCTTCAGCTCCTACATTTCCGGCAGTTGTGGCGTCGGCAACGGCCAGAGCTGTGGACTGAGGTTGCGGACCAAAAGTATTGGAACTTGTCGCAGGTAAAGGCATCGTCGTAACCGAATCTCTATTGGGCTGCGGCGATGCATGCCGCTGGCCCATGAGAATTTCAATCTGTCGACGGTTTTCCTCTTTTTCTCGACGATATGTCCAACCGCAATCTCCTAAACGTTCGTCGTAACCTTGTTCTTCCAGAAAGAAACTGAGTTGTTGACGTTTATTGGCATTGGACAAAAACGGCAAGATTTCGCAAACTCGACCAAAGGTAGCCTCGTCGACGCCGATCAACATAATTTGCTGGGTTATCGGGTTTCCGCGAAACTCGAAATTCAACAGCGCCGGCACACGCACAATCTGCGCTATTGCCTCCACATCATCGCCACAAAGATATTCAATGTTGGCAACATGGGTTTGCGGCCAAGCGAGTTCGCCCAGTCCAGCATCAAATTCGATATCGGAAAGAATTCCATGCAAACGACTCTTCATCTCGACGACAAACCCGGACATCACGCTGTTGACAACGATTAACGTTGCGACACCCAGAGTGACGCTGACAATCGACGCTAATGCGATGAAGCGAGTTCGCAAGTACCGCCAAGACAACAACAATTTATACATCCGCCATTCCTTTGGCTTTAATAACGCGGGCAATCCGTTGCAAACGCAAATCGATCTGAGGCTTGCCTTCCACTCGTTTTCGTACGGCTCAAGCGTAGGCTGCCAAGCTCGTCGCTTAGGTCTGATGCCGCATGAGCGGAAACAGTATCACATCGCGAATGGATGAACTGCCAGTCAATAACATGACCAACCGATCAATGCCGATTCCCAAACCACCGGCCGGTGGCATCCCATTTCGCAGCGCCCGAACAAAATCGTGATCCATCCGCGCCATTGACTCGTCTTCCGACATACCTGCCAATTGCGTTTGAAACAATTGAGCTTGTAAGTCGGGATCATTTAACTCGGTATAGGCATTTGCCAGCTCCATCCCATGAACGAACAATTCAAACCGTTCCGCCAGATGGGGCGAACCTTGTTTGCGTTTCGTCAATGGACAAATGCTAGCCGGATAATCAATTACGAACACCGGTCCTTGCAATTTATCCTCGACACATGCCTCGAACAAATCGCTGATCACGACATCCGCATGACGCCCTGCGGCCATAATTCCTTGAGCTTCCGCCCGTTTTTGTACTGCATTCCAATCCTGAGGGTCAACGCCAGTATGCTCGGCAAACAACTCAGAATACGATTTTCGCTGAAAAGGCGCCGTAAAATCGATCTCTTTATCGCCCCAACGAACGATCTTGCTAGCACTCAGCGCATCGAGTGCATTGCAAATGATTTGCTCAGTCAATTCCATCATGGTGCGATAATCACCATAAGCCTGATAGACTTCGAGCATGGTGAATTCTGGATTGTGACGCGTACTGATGCCTTCGTTGCGAAACACGCGACCCAATTCAAAAACGCGCTCCATGCCGCCAACCAGCAAACGCTTGAGGTGAAGTTCCAGAGCGATTCGCAGCACCAGAGGCATATCGAGTGCGTTGTGATGCGTGTTAAAGGGTCGAGCGGCTGCACCACCGGCGATCGTGTGCAGACTAGGTCCCTCGACTTCGACAAATTCATGGCTGGCCAACGTATGCCGTATGGATTGAACAATTTTTGAACGGGCCAAAAAACGGTCGAGCGAACCTTCGTTGTAGGCCAAGTCGACATAGCGCATTCGTTGACGCAATTCGGGGTCGGTGAGTCCCACATGTTTGGACGGTGGCGGATCGAGAGTTTTGGTGAGCATAAAAATCTTGTCAGCAAAGATGGAAAGCTCACCCGTCTTGGTTCGCCGCAGAGTGCCCTGGACGCCGATCAAGTCTCCTAGGTCGAGACACTGCACGACTTCCCAGTTCTCGGTACCTACTTGGTCGCGGCCAATGAACAACTGAATTTTACCGGTCCAATCTTGAATATCGACAAACTGTAATTTGCCTTTGTCGCGATGTAACATAATGCGACCGGCAGCGCGAACCGTGGGTCCCGTCATTTCACCGGGGCCTTGCGCAGAAACCCATTGGCGAAAATCAAAGCCTTCGCGATCACAGTCGCTTGGCAAATCGATTAATTGTCCGCTGGCGGCGTGGAATTTGATCTCGGCGGCGCGATCTCGAATGGTACCGATCCATTGTCGGTCGTCGAATCGTTGGCCCCAAGGGTCCAGCCCCAGTTCGACCAAACGATCGAATTTTTTGCGTCGCGCGGCAATAAATGCTGCTTCTTCGGCATGATTGGGGGGCGTAGATTCTGGGTTTGTGTTGGGTTGTGGTTCAGTCATGGTTACAGTGGACTTTTTAAGTTGATTCAAAAGGGATCGGATGTTGCGCTTGCTGAAAACAGTTCGCCGCGAGAACAGTGTGGCCTTAAGACCTTTGGGCGCCATTTCAGCACAGGCTGATTGGCCAAGGTGAGCCAAATTGGTAACCGACTAACCTTGTCGTTAGTCTAACAATTTGGTCGCAATACTGACAGGCCGGAGCGACTTTTGGCACATTCGCAAATCGATCGGGCTGTGGTAGTATGCGCAGCGAACCGATAGGCGAAAATACATCGGTTCAAACCGTATTCCCTCACGACATGCCAAACATAACTTAGGGGCATTTCTGAGAATCGCGGCCTGACGTCATAATTGGCGTCGGTTTTGAAATCGAATCAATCCAAACAGTCTGTTTTGCTTTTTGACGGAGATCGTATCATGAACACACCATCGAAATGTCCGGTAATGGGAGGAAACCATCGGCACACAGCGGCCGGAGCCGTTTCCAACCGCGATTGGTGGCCCAATCAATTGAATTTGCAAATCTTGCATCAAAACCCGCCGTCATGCAGTCCGATGGAGGCCGGATTTAATTATGCCGAAGCGTTCGAGAAAATCGATTTGGATGAGCTGCAGCGCGACATTATCTCATTGATGACCACCTCTCAAGATTGGTGGCCGGCCGATTATGGTCATTATGGTCCGCTATTTATCCGGATGGCTTGGCACAGTGCGGGCACCTATCGCATTGCTGATGGACGCGGCGGAGCTTCGTCCGGCACATTAAGGTTTGCGCCGCTGAACAGCTGGCCGGACAACGTCAACCTGGACAAAGCGCGACGCTTGTTGTGGCCGATCAAACAAAAATATGGCCGCAACCTTTCGTGGGCCGATCTCATGGTCTTTACCGGCAACTGTGCGCTCGAATCGATGGGCTTCAAAACGTTTGGCTTTGCCGGCGGACGCGAAGATGTGTGGGAGCCGGAAGGAGATGTGTATTGGGGCCCGGAAAGCGAATGGTTGGGCGATCAACGTTATTCGGGAGAACGAGATCTGGAGAATCCATTGGGCGCTGTGCAGATGGGATTGATTTACGTCAACCCCGAAGGGCCCAACGGCAAGCCCGATCCACTGGCAGCGGCCAAGGACATCCGCGACACGTTCGGTCGGATGGCCATGAACGACGAGGAGACGGTGGCGTTGATCGCCGGCGGCCACACGTTCGGCAAGGCGCATGGCGCGGCCGGCGCTGAAAATGTCGGACCCGCACCCGAAGCCGCAGGGATCGAAGAGCAGGGGCTCGGCTGGAAGAACAAATTCGGCACGGGCAATGCCG